>DPFD01000031.1 GCA_003534175.1 Chitinophagaceae bacterium | reverse complement strand
GCAAGGTTTCGGGCTATGATAAAACTGAAACGCCGCTTACTAAAAAACTTACACAGGAAGGAATCACCGTGCATTATACTGACACCATAGAATCCATTGATATGCAGGCAACGCTGGTAGTATATACACCGGCTATTCCCGCGCAGCATGAAGGTTTTGTGTTCTATAAAAACAACGGGTACAAACTGCATAAAAGGAGTGAAGTGCTGGGTTGGATTACGGCATCCATGTTCAACATTTGTGTGGCCGGCACCCATGGAAAAACTACTACCAGTGCAATGATTGCACATATCCTCCGCGATAGCGGATATGGTTGTAATGCATTTCTGGGAGGCGTTACCTCCAACTATCAAACCAATTACTGGAGTCATAAAAATGCGGTGGCCGTGGCAGAAGCCGATGAATACGATCGCAGCTTTTTAAGATTACAACCCGATATAGCCGTGTTAACCTCCATGGATCCCGATCACCTCGATATCTATGGCAACGAAAAAAATATGCAGGATGCATTTATTGCATTCACCGGAAAAATCAGAAAAAACGGTGTGCTGATTCATTCCAAAGGCTTGCCCAGAGAAAGTGAATTACAGGCACCGGTTACCCTGTCTTACTCCATCGGAAAAAATGCAGCAGACTTTGTGGCTGAAGATATCCGGATTGAAAACGGAAGTTATCGTTTCAATGTAAAAAGTAAACACACAACCCTTTCTAACCTCACCCTACATATGGGAGGCGCTCACAATATTGCCAACATCACCGCAGCAGTAGCCGTGGCACTTCAGGTAGGTATTGAGGAAGATAAAATTAAAAAGGCCGTTGAAAGTTTTAAAGGAGTGAAGAGAAGGTTTGAGCATATCCTCAGGAATGATGCAAAGGTTTTTATTGATGATTACGCACACCATCCTCAGGAATTGACTGCACTGATACAAGGCGCGCGAGAGTTATATCCGGCAAAAAAAATAACCGTGGTATTTCAGCCGCACTTGTACAGCCGCACCAAAGATCTGGCTGCCGGTTTTTCCGGTGCGTTGGATCTGGCCGATGAAGTATTGCTGTTGCCCATTTATCCTGCACGGGAGCTTCCTATGGAAGGAGTGAGTAGCCAAATGATTATGGACGGCATGCAACAAAAAGCAACGATAGTGGAAAAAGAAAACCTGCTCGACGCCATCCGCCAGTTGCAAACGGATGTGCTGATTACTGCAGGAGCGGGTGATATTGATGCGCTGGTTGAACCTATTAAAAAAATATTAGCGAACGCATGAGCTGGTTGAAACAATATACATACAAGCAAATGGCCACCGCAATGATGTGGGTGCTGGCAGGCTGTGGTACCATTGTACTGCTGGCAGCAGCCGTAAAACAAAATAACCAACGGTTGTGCTATGGTGTGGATGTACGTATTACCGGAGCGAGCAAACATTTATTCATCAATGAACAGGATGTTAAAAAAATCCTGAACGATTATTCTGAAGTGAAACCCACCGGCGGTCCGGTACAGTCAATCGACCTGAGAAAAATTGAAAGAATTATTGAAAGGGATGNNGTGAAGAATGCAGAGTTATATGTGGATATTAACGGAATCTTACAGGTTCGGGTAGACGAACGTGAGCCGGTTGCGCGTATATTCACTGAAAGTAATAATTCCTATTATATCGATAGTTCCCTGAAGATGTTGCCGCTCAGCGAAAAAGTTACCGCACGGGTTCCCGTGTTCACCGGCTTTCCTGCTGAAACGGCTATCCTGAATAACAAGGAAAAAAATCTGTTGAAAGATGTTTACCTGCTGGCAGATGCTATCAGCAAAGAACCATTCCTGCATGCATTAACCGAGCAGATTCACATCCAGCATGGAAAGTTCGAAATCATTCCAAAAATCGGTGACCAGGTGATTTTGTTAGGCGACAGCGAGAACTACGAACAAAAATTGAAAAACCTCAAACTGTTTTATCAGAAGGTAATGACC
Source organism: Chitinophagaceae bacterium (assembly GCA_003534175.1). Taxonomy (GTDB): domain Bacteria; phylum Bacteroidota; class Bacteroidia; order Chitinophagales; family Chitinophagaceae; genus Ferruginibacter. The sequence continues at coordinate 6,828 of DPFD01000031.1, read as the reverse complement.
AAAACCAGTTGGAACAGGTATAGCGAGATTAATCTGCAGTTTAAAAATCAGATTGTTGCTAAGCTGAGAACGAAGGAAGATGTGGTGGCTGATTCTTTACGCACCATGCAACTCATGAAACTCATTGCAGATTATACTGAAAAAATGGCCGGTGATACGGTGTTGAATGTAGCGGGCGGACAGGAACCAGTGAACGATATCAGCATTATTCTGCAATCGGTGCAGCGTGATGAAGAGCCGCTAACATCAGACAATGTTGCTGCGCCATCATCAGGAGTGAGCGGTTTTGCTGCCATACCGGGTGCCGTAAAACCAGCGCAGGTAAAAACACCTGTTGCGCAACCAAAAGCAACCACAACAGTTAAACCAATTCAAAAATCAACCAAACAAACACCCAAACAAACAATCAATCATAAAAAAAATCAACCTAAACCTGTGGTGAAGCCCCGTGCTACGGAAAATAAAAAACCCAAAGCCGTAATGCAGCGGACTGAACCCAAACCCAATAACGATTATTAAACTAACACACATACAAAACACAAACAACATGAGTAACGAAAAACACACCTATGCTGCCGGAGGCCGGGAGGTTGCTGATGGAGCCATCAACAGAAACCCGATTATTGTGGGCCTGGATATTGGTACCACAAAAATTGCTGCCATTGCCGGACGAAAAAATGAACACGGGAAACTGGAAATTCTGGGCTTTGGCCGTGCCAACAGCAATGGAGTGAAGCACGGAATGGTGCTGAACATTGATCAAACCATCAAATCTATTCAACAGGCACTGGAGCAATGTTATGCCAGCAATCCTGATCTGCGTTTCAATGAAGTATATGTGGGTATTGCCGGACATCATATTAAAAGTTTGCAAACCCGCGGAGACATTGTACGTCAGAATGCAGAAATTGAAATCCATCAGGAAGAAATTGAAAAGCTAATCGCTGATCAGTACAAAACATACATACCGGCCGGTGATCAGATCATTGATGTGATTCCACAGGAATTCACCGTGGATAATTTTCAGAATATCGCCTATCCGGTAGGATACAGCGGAGTGAAAGTGGGAGCAAACTTCCATATCATCACCGGCGATAAAAACGCTATTCGTAACATCAACCGCAGCGTTGAAAAATCAGGACTTAAAATCAAGGATCTGGTGTTGCAGCCTCTGGCATCAGCAGCAGCGGTAATGTGCGATCAGGATATGGAAGCCGGTGTGGCCATTGTGGATATCGGTGGCGGAACAACCGACCTTGCCGTATTCTATGAAGGCGTACTCAAACATACTGCCGTAATTCCATTCGGCGGAGAGAACATCACCATGGATATTAAAAATGGTTTGGGTGTATTGAGAACACATGCAGAGCTGATGAAAACACAGCACGGCAGCGCGCTGGCAGATGAAGCAAAAAGTAATCTGTTTATCACCATTCCGGGACTGCGCGGATTGCCGGCAAAGGAAGTTTCCGTTAAAACCCTGGCCAGCATCATTCAGGCAAGAATGAGTGAAATACTTGATTTTGTATCNNTCAAGCAAATTTCAATTGACAGTAAGATGCTGAATGGAGGAATCATTCTTACCGGTGGAGGATCGCAACTGAAGAACCTGATTCAGCTCACAGAGTATGCTACCGGATTGAACGCACGCATCGGTTATCCGAATGAACATCTTTCAGGAGCACAAATAGATGAGTTGTCGAAGCCCATGTATGCAACCTGCATCGGGTTGATTTTGAAAGGCTATAACGATTATGAAAACAAGCATAAGGAATTCACTGAAGAATTTATTCAGGTGAACCCGATGGAAGTGAGCCGTGAGCAAGCTGATCAAACTATTCCGTCTGCTGAAATTCCTTTGCCACCGGCTGAACCTGTTAAACCTAAGAACATGAAAAGTTTTCTGAATACCATTAAAGAAGGCATCATTGATATTTTCAGAGAACCCGAAGATGTGCAGTTCGATAAAAAATCATAAACGACACACTACTAAACTTACAAACCCATACACATGATACACTTCGATTTACCTAAAGAACAATCCTCCATCATCAAGGTTATTGGTGTTGGCGGCGGCGGAAGCAATGCGGTGAACCACATGTTTTCGCAAAACATAGAAGGTGTAAATTTTATTATATGCAATACCGATGCTCAGGCCATCGCTCAAAGTAAAGTACCGAACAAAATTCAGCTTGGTCCACACCTGACTCAGGGACTGGGCGCGGGAGCCAACCCTGAAATTGGCCGCCAGGCTACGGAAGAGAGTCTGGAAGAAATTAAACGCATCCTGGAGGTGAACACCAAGATGGCGTTTATCACTGCCGGAATGGGCGGTGGTACAGGTACCGGCGGGGCACCTATCCTCGCTAAAGTATGTAAAGACCTTGGCATCCTTACCGTAGGCATTGTAACCACACCATTTGGTTATGAAGGCAAGCGCCGGTTTTCACAGGCTGAAGACGGGATTGATGAACTTAAGAAAAATGTAGACACCCTGCTGGTAATATCGAATGATAAACTGCGCCATCAGTTCGGCAACCTGAAAATGAAAGAAGCTTTTGCGAAAGCTGATAATGTGCTGGCCACTGCAGCAAAATGTATTACTGACGTAATCAACAGTACGGGTCAGATAAACGTTGACTTTGCAGACGTATGCACGGTGATGCGCAATGGCGGTGTTGCCATTTTGGGAAGCGCTACTGCTACGGGAGAGAACAGGGCCTTTGAAGCGATTGAAAATGCACTCAACTCACCATTACTCAACGATAATGATATTCGCGGTGCACGTTGGATACTCATCAATATCAACTCTGCCGAAGGCGAACATGAGTTTACTATGGATGAAGTGGATGTTATTCAAAATTATTTGCTGAGCCAGGCAGGAGAAGATACGGATGTAATTCTCGGTATGGGATATGATAATACCCTGGGTGATTCCATCGGCGTAACACTCATTGCCACCGGCTTTGAACATAAAGATCCATTCCAGAAAAAGGAAGATGAAAATACAAAAACCGGTGAGGAAAAAATTGTGGTTGAGCTGAAAGTTGAATCAGATGAACCTGTAAAAAAAGAATCCACTCCTGCGGTACAGTTGGAAATACCTGTAGAAGATGCCATGCCTACATTGTTTCCGCCTGAAGAAAAATCAACCAAAGAAGAGAAAATTATTCTACAGATGGAGATGCCTGAAAACCCAGCACCGGCGCCCATCGTAGAAATCCCAAGTACAAATACTGTTGATAAAAAGGAGGCAGTTGAAGTGCATTTTGAAATAACTTCACCCGCAGAAAAAACAGAAGCACCTGTAAATCAACCACAGGCGCAAGCGAATCCTGAACCCACTCAGAAAACAGAAAATACCGTAGCACCATCAGCTGAACAAACAAAAGAAGCTAGCAATAAAAGCGCTCTTTCGTCGGAGGGCTTTTTGGTGAGGCCATCGCAAATTTATGCGGAGGACAAACCATCTGAACAATCCAATCCGAAAGAAGAATCACAACCGCCGCATGAATCATTGCAGGACGACGAACCTGTATTTGAACTGCAGCTGGTTGTTAAGAATTCCCAGACAGCGGCGGAGGAAGAGCCAATTGAACAAGTTCAGCCCATCATGATGTCACCTGTTGAGGAACCTGCGATGCAGGACGAAGCAGAAGAACTCAGGCGCCGGGCTAAGGAAAGGATAGCTAAACTGAGGAACTTATCCTTTAACGTTAACTCATCTGATCCCAACAATGAATTTGAGACGGTACCGGCTTACCTCCGTCGCAATATGGAAATGCACAACCAGATCGCAGACGTAGAAACCTTCTATAGCAATTACACTGTAAAAAATAACGACGATAACCAACCGGTTATCAGCGGGCTGAATACTTTCCTCGACGGAAATAAGCCCGACTAATGGTTCAATATATTGCAGCCTCCTGTAGCTTATGCTGATACCTGCAAACAGGAGGCTGCTAAACTCAATCTATGAAAAAAGTATTTCTCATTACAAAACTTAAAACCTCTAACCTGGGTAATGAAGCATTGACGAACGAAATCGTTAAGTTGTTTTCTGAAACTTTATCATCAGATGATGTATTAAATGTAAACGGAAGACCTTTTGGATTGGATGGTTACTACAGAAATAGAATAAAAAACTCATCCAACCCTACAGCTTTATTGGATCAGTGGGCACAGAAAATGGCTGCCAAAATAAAAAGAGAGAAAGATCAGCTGTTCACTTCCCGGGTACCTTTGGTTACATTATTAAAACAAGAAACCAAAGAACTGAGATTTGAATCAATCAAAGCCAGGCTGAGGCCCTTGAAGCGTGTGCTGAATTCTATGAAGGTATATCCTCAACAATATGCCCATCGGGCAGGGTTGCTTAAAAATGCTGATTGGATGATCTATAGTGGAGCCGGTGAAGTAGGAGATAATAACGTTTTTCTTCGTCAACTGGTAGAGTTGCGTGCAGCTCAGTTGTTGGGAATAAAAACCGCAGCCGTTAATCAGTCGGTGGTTATAAGAACCCCCTTGTTCCAAAAGTTGACCGGTCATGTATACGGTAAGATGAATAAAATTGTTGTGCGTGGTTCAGTTACCCGCAACAACCTCATCAGCTACGGAGTGTCGGAACACATTATTGAAATGGCTCCGGATTCAGCCATCAATGCGCAATTTACAGCTGCAGTTACAAGACTGCCCAACCGTGTAGGCATCAACTTTACTCCCAAATGTACACTACAGCTGGAAGATTATAAAAGAGTGGTGGAAAAACTCAGGGCACTGAAACTTGAACCTATTTTTGTTACGAATGAGCCATTTGAAGACAACCATATTGCCGGTTTGTTCAAGCAGGAGCTTGGGGTGGAAGTGTTAACCGGTGTTCCGGATTATCATACCTATATGCAACACCTGGCATCTTGCCGTTTTATTGTGAGTGCCAGGCTGCACACCAATATACTGGCACTGGATACCAAAACGCCCGTTATTCCGGTTGAAGGCAATGTGTTCAAAACCACAGAACTGCTGCAGCAATTAGGCTATCCGCTGCCTACATTAAATCCGCAACAGGCGGGATGGGTGGATGAATTGATCCGCACTATCGAAAATATGTATAACAATGATCAGGATGTTCAGGCATTCTTCACCCATAACCTTCATGTGCAGCAACAGGCGGTAAAACGCAATGCACAGTGGCTGAAAGAATACTGATTATAATAAGAGCGTGTTTGGATTACTCGTTTGTATGTGAACCCCTTTCCTTTTGGAAGGGGTTTTTTATTCAATGAAAAGTTGAATTTATCATTTTGATTTATCACATTATATTCTACATTTGTTCTCTAATCCTATTCCCGATTACATAAAACAGTTTTGTGGGAAGTAACATCAACAAGGTTTCAGCTGCGGGCATGCTTATTGCCCTCGGAATCATTTTCGGCGACATCGGTACATCTCCCTTATATGTTTTCAATACTATTATTGCCGACAGGGTAGTTTCCCGTGAATTAATTTTAGGTACTCTTTCACTGATTATATGGACGATGACTATCATCACTACAGTGAAGTATGTTGTGATGGTGCTGCGGGCGGATAACAAGGGTGAAGGGGGAATCTTTGCACTGTTTGCACTCGTTCGCCGCAGGCGCAAGTGGCTGGTAATTCCGGCAATATTAGGCGGAGCTGCACTGCTGGCCGATGGTATCATCACACCTCCCATCTCCATTACCTCGGCTGTGGAAGGGCTACGGAAACTTCCCCGCTTCAGTGATCTTGAAACCAATACGATTGTAATTATTGTATTGGTGATTATTTCAGCCTTCTTCTTCACACAACAATTCGGTACATCAAAGATTGGTAAGTTGTTTGGTCCGTTCATGACAGTGTGGTTCAGCATGCTGGGTATACTGGGCCTCATCCATATTTCAGATGATATTTCTATACTGCATGCATTGAATCCATATTATGCCATTCACTTTTTAATTACCTACGAAGAAGGCTTTTGGCTATTGGGTGCGGTATTTTTATGTACTACCGGAGCTGAAGCGCTTTACAGTGACCTGGGTCATTGCGGCAGAGGAAATATCCGCATCTCATGGATTTTCGTAAAAACCTGCCTGTTACTAAATTACTTTGGTCAGGGAGCGAGCCTGCTGAGCCACCATGGCGGTAAGCTGGTAGATAAGGCTACACGAAATGCGGATAACATCAATGCGTTTTATGATTTAATGCCTTCCTGGTTTGTGGCGCCAGGCGTGATTATCGCTACATCCGCTGCTGTTATTGCCAGTCAGGCCATGGTTTCAGGGTCGTACACACTCATCAATGAAGCAATCCGGCTGAACCTGTGGCCCCGCTTACGTACACGGTATCCCTCGGAAGAAAAAGGCCAGATTTATATTCCCGGAATCAACCTCATGCTGTTCATAGGTTGTGTGATTGTGGTGTTGTATTTCAGAGAATCTTCCAGAATGGAAGCCGCGTACGGACTGGCCATTATAGCCACCATGATTGCCACCACCATTTTATTTGCAAACTATTTGGTGATGCATCGGGTACATGCATTCCTGATTGTACTCTTCCTTGGTTTTTACTTAACCATCGAGGGAGCGTACCTCGTAGCCTTGCTGGATAAATTCCCTCATGGCGGTTATTTCTCTATTCTCATTGGGTTCATGATGTTTGTAGTAATGTATGTATGGTACCGTGCAAGAAAAATCAAAAACCGTTATGTGGAGTTTGTTCGGGTAGAAGATTATATTCCAAAAATTGAAGAACTCAGCAACGATACTTCAGTGCCTAAATACGCAACCCACCTAGTATATCTTACCAGTGCCG
>DPFD01000040.1 GCA_003534175.1 Chitinophagaceae bacterium | reverse complement strand
CTTTGGTATTCATCTGCCACCGGGGGTACCGGCACCACATCAGCACCTGTACCGGCTACCGGTGCTTCGGGCAACACCAGTTATTATGTTAGTCAAACAGTGGATGGATGTGAAAGTGTACGTGCGGAAATTGTAGTACAGGTAGGTGAAATCAATCTGCAACCCATTACCGGCAACACGCTGATTTGCCTGAATTCAACCACCGTTACACAGTTGTCTAATACAACAGCCGGCGGCAGCTGGACGAGCAGCAATACCTCCGTAGCCACTGTAAACAACAACGGTTTGGTTACGGCCATAGCAGCAGGCACTACTACTATCCGTTACAGGGTGGAGCAAGGTAGTTGTGCTGATGAGGTTGAATTGGATGTAACGGTTTCTAATCCGGAGATCAATTTAACTGCATCTTCCTTAACCTTGAACCCCGGTGGAAATGTTACGCTGACTGCCAGTGCATCCACCGCTTTTACTGTGGTAAACTGGTTGCCGGAATCAGCGTTTACTGACAGAACCCTGACCGTTCAAACGATATTCCCGGTTAGTACAACAACTTACAGTGTGGTAGGACAAAACCCGGCCGGATGTTTGGATACGGCGTCTGTACAAATTGAAGTGATTGCAGGAGATGAGGAAATTTACATCCCAAATGCGTTTACACCTAACGGTGATGGTATAAACGATTTTTTCAGGGTGTATGGCAATCAGATCCGTGAAACTGAAATGCTCATCTTTAATCAATGGGGAGAAAAGATCTACGAGGCTAAGAATACCATCAATGGCTGGAATGGCCGGCACAAGGGCAAGCTACAGCCTTCCGGTGTGTACATTTACGTGGTGCGCATTACGTTGAACAACCGTGAGGTGCTGAATCGTAAAGGGTCTATTAATCTTTTGCGTTAAATACCGTGTAAAAACTGCGACTGTATGTAATCTGTTACTGCTGTCAGGTTGTGTGTATCCTCATACACCTTTAATTGCCTGTCGGCACCGGTACCGCTTTCCAGAATTTTATGTACGTAATTGATGGCGTGACGGCTGCCTAATTGAGGAACTACGTCATCCACAAAATCGAGCAGTTCATAAATGAGTACCCGGCTGTTTACTTCCATCTCTTTACCAAAATCAATCAGGTTGCCTTCAATACCGTAACGGCTGGCCCTCCATTTGTTTTCATTCACTAAAGCTCTCGGGTAGATGATGAAGTTGAGATTCTGATTCCTCAGTTTGTACAACTTGGCGCAAATAGCCTGAAACAGGGCTGTTATGGCAATGGTTTCATGTACGGTGAGCGGGATGTCGCAAATCCTGAATTCTACAGTATTAAAGAAGGGATGCACGCGAAGGTCCCACCATATTTTTTTGGCATTGTCAATACAATTTGTCTTGATCAACAGCTTTACATAATTGTCGTAATCTTCAATGCTCCCGAAAAAATCGGGAATACCTGTACGCGGGAATTTTTCGAATACTTTTGTGCGGAATGATTTGTAACCGGTTTGCCGGCCTTCCCAAAACGGACTATTGGTACTGAGGGCGAACACATGCGGTAAGAAGTAACGCGCTGAATTGGCAATATGAATGGCTAATTCACGGGTTTCCATACCCACATGTACGTGCAGCCCGAAAATGAGGTTGCTGCGGGCAGCCTCCTGTAATTCGTTTACAATTTCACTGTAACGCACATGATCGGTAATCAACTGGCTTTCCCAATGGCTGAATGGGTGAGTTCCGGCAGCACCCATTTTAAGTCCGAGGTCATCGGCTATAGCGTGTATGGTTTTACGTAAGGTGCTTACATCCATGAAGGCTTCATCCACATCGGCGCAGATGTCGGTACCTACCTCCACCACGGCCTGATGCATTTCTGCTTTTACTTTATCGCGGATTACTTTTTGTCCTTCATGTACAATTTTCTGTTCATGGCTTTTCAACTCCAGGGTAACCGGGTCCAACACCATGTACTCTTCTTCAACACCAATTGTAAACTGTTTGTATGCCAGTGATGCGATATAATGAATTTGAAATTTTAGAGTATCCTATACCGTTAGTAAAGTTTTTGTTTGGAAGAACTTCTTTTAATATACTCTCCCCAGGTTAAATTGTCCATGCCATCTTTGTGTTGCTGTGCTTTTTCCACGGCATACGTAGCTACGGTATCCACTACCCAGGCGAAATTTTCGTCACCTACGCTGGCACGGTCAGCATCCGGAGCAGGATTGCAGAAATCGATGGCATAAGGCACACCATTGCGTAACGCCAGCTCAACGGTATTGAAATCATAACCCAGGTACTGGTTAATTCGGATAACAATATCTTCGAGCATTTTTAGTTTCTTCTCGTCTGGTCTGAAATCGGCAGCATACCTTAAATGGTGCGGGTTGCGGGGTTCGTAGCTCATGATTTTTACATATTTACCGCCCACACAATAACAACGGTAATATTCTTCGAATATAATTTCCTCTTGCAGCAACATCACCAGCTCTTCGGTTTCGGCATATTTGCTAAAGAAGTCATCCATGTCGGTGATCTTATACACATTCTTCCATCCGCCACCGGCGTGAGGTTTCATGTATGCGGGGAATCCAACNNTGCCCTCCCAATCTAACGGATACGAAAGGTTGGAAAAAGAATCTGCTGAAGTATCCGCCGGCATTTTTCGTGACGGGAGAATCACTGTTTTGGGAACCGGTACTTCAATTTTTGTGGCGAGGCAGTTATTGAAAAACTTTTCATCTGCACTCCACCAGAAAGGATTGTTGATTACCGCTGTGCCCGTGAGTGCTGCATTTTTCAAATAGGCCCTGTAGAAAGGAACGTCATGCGAAATTCGATCAAATATAACTGCATAGCCGCAAGGTTCACCCTGCATCACTTTATCAATACGCACCGGCTCTGCTAAAATACCGGGTACCTGCATACTATTTATTTTTTGCACCAGTGCTTCGGGGAAGCTTCTTTCTTTTCCATACAATACACCTATCTTTTTCATCCTTTAAAATTTTACATGATTGAATACTGTTGTTTTCAAATATATTTTGTAAGCATTAATAAAACAAATTATGTTTTTGGGCTGAAAGTGTAAATTTCTGGTGCTACATGCTTATATTTATAGATGTTTATGGGAACGGATGTAACCTGCATGAAAGAAACCTTTACCCTGCAGTCTGTTTTTTTGGAGCGAGAAGTAATCTTCGATTGTTATCTGCCTGAAACCTACACAAACGGACAACTGGCCTTGTTGCTCATTAATGATGGGCAGGATTTGGATCGTATGCCATTTGAACCAATTTATTGCGACTTCCTGCAAACTTCCGGTGTGGAACTGATGTGTGTGGGCATTCATTGCGCAACCGACCGTAAAAATGAGTATGGCGTGGTAGACGTACCTGATTACAAGGGCAGGGGTGCACGTGCCGGTTTATACAGCCAGTTTGTACTGGAAGAATTGCTCCCCTTTATCCGAATGCAATATAAAATTCAATCCTTTCGCGAAAAAGCTTTTGCCGGATTTTCACTGGGTGGCTTGTGCGCGCTGAGTATTGTATGGAAACATCCGATGGAGTTTAGTATGGCCGGTGTTTTCAGCGGCTCCCTGTGGTGGCGTTCGGTAGCTCAGGAAATGCCTCATTTCGATGAGCAAAAGCATTTAATCATGCAACAGGAGATTAAAAAAGGGCATTACTATCCCTGGCTGCGATTTTTCTTTGAAGTGGGGATACTCGATGAAACGGCCGACCGAAACCACAATGGTGTGATTGATGTTATTGACGACACTGTTTATTTAATTGGTGAACTGTATAAAAAAGGCTACCCTGAAGATCGCATACAGTATCTCGAATTACCGGATGGCAAACATGATGTAGATACCTGGGCAAAAGCATTCCCGGTGTTTCTTCAATGGGCGTGGGGTGACCCTGCCCGAAATAAATTATAATTGATCAGTATCAGATTTTCCGACAACAGATTAATGGTATTAAAAAAGCTGTCTCCACAATGAAGACAGCTTTTTATTTTTTGAGGGTTTGAATGTTTAGTTGAAGCTATAACGCAAACCAATCTGTCCCTGCCACCTTGAACCGAAGGATGTGGTCCAGGGCACACGGTCAGTGTAGTTATAACCAATTTGCTGATTTGCTCCGGATCCGCGGGATACGGTTGACAACAGCGTGTATGCCTGATTGGATACAAAGTACTGGCGTCCCCAGTCTTTGTTGATCAGGTTGGTGATGTTGAAGATATCCAGCGTTAACTGAAGGTTGTGCTTCTTACCATTCACATGTACAAAGAAGTCCTGAGCAATACGCATATCAATTACATGCTCAAACGGAGTTTCTGCACCGTTTCTTTCAGCATATTTTCCTTTGCGCTTTGACAAGTAAGGATCGTTTTCGATGAATGCAAAGAAAGCAGCTGATTGCTCGGCAGCAGTTTGAATCACGGCACCTGAAGAGCTTAAACGATCGATGAAAGTGATTTGTGAAGGATCGGCAGGAACATACAATAAATCATTTCCGAATCTTCCGTCGCTGTTTAAATCTCCATTTACGAGGTAAGTGAACGGACGGCCGGTGTTACCCTGATAGAATAATGATACCGTGGTTTTGAAATGTTTGGCATATTCAAAGTTAGTAGAGAACACACCGGTAAAACGATGACGTAATTCATGAGAAGATGTAGCCAGTGGGGGATTGTTCGGATTTCCCACTNNTTAGAGAGGGCCGTAGAGCTGGCACCACTGTTAATATCCTGAGCATTGTTGAAGTTATAAGATACTTGTCCGAAGAAATGCTTCCAGGTTTTGTTCAAAGTAAATCCTGCGTTAAAAGAATATCCTTCATTTGTATTAGTAATAAGGATAGCGTTTGTGATGTTCGGATTGATACGGCGTGTGGCATTTGAAGAACCATAGGCTATGCGGTCATCAAATCCGTTGTTGTAGATTGGATTTACTGTACCTACCGGTGCTGTGAGGTTAACATCCTGATACAACACGTTATTCACCGTTTTAGAATACAAGGCTTCAATGGTCAGGTTTACATCACCGGGTAATTTTTTATCAATACCCAGGTTAAAACGCAGTACCTGAGGGAGTTTGAATTTCTTATCAATCAGGTTTACCTCAAAACTAGATCCGGAAGACACACCAATGGTGGAAGGGTCAACATCTGGAGTAAATCCGTTTCCGTCATTTACGGTATAAGGAGCAGAGGTTGGAGTATTATCAACCTGACTGGTAGTACTTAACATCCTTCCGGTGTTAGAGAACTGATTTGAAATCCATACAAACGGTACACGTCCGGTGAACACACCCACACCACCGCGTACGATGGTTTTGCGGTTTCCTTCCACATCATAGTTGAATCCTACGCGTGGAGCCCACAGTAATTGTTTGTCGGGCATATTGGTTGTGTTGTACTTTCCGGCAAAGGTTGAATCCACCACACGATTGTAAGTAGGGGTTGAATTAATAACAGGCATGTCTGCACGCAATCCTACCGTTAAACGGAATTTAGGATTGAACTGAATTTCATCCTGAATATAAAATCCTAACTGTGCAGCGTTGAAATTGGCAGCCGGACGAAGGCTTTCATCCTTATTGGCTGAATAGGTTACATCAAACTGGCGGGGTGCATTGGCATACCAGTCGTTCAGTGAGCCAAAACGCCATCTGCCGTTAGCATTGTTAATAAACAAGTTTCTGAACTTAAAGAATTCATTGTGTGTACCCACGGTGAAGGTGTGCTTGCCCTTAAATATTTTCAGGTTATTGGTTACTTCTACAATATCCTGATCTAATTCATTGGCAGTTGAACTTCTCTCAGATCCAAACTGGATGGTTCCGCCGATATGGCTGATTTCCACAGATGGGAAGTATGCTCCATAAGTTGTTCTGAAATCGCGGATGCGGTGGTTGCCAATGATGAGGTTGTTGGTTACGTTACGTCCGAACTTGCTTCTCAGTTCTGCTACCGTAATGTGTTGTTCGTTGTTGAAACGATAGGCGTTGTTTTCAAAACGGAACAGGTTGGCCGAACGGCTGATGTTGTCATCAAATGCTTTGATGTAATTGTGGCGCACGGTTAAACGATGGTTATCGTTGATGTTCCAGTCTACACGACCAAACAATTTATTACTCTGAGTTTCTGCATTCAACGTTCCATAACCGCCCATGTCGTAATTGAAACGGGTGAGTACATCATCTCTCAGGTCGATTGCTTCCTGCTCTGTAAGCATAGCACCGCTTTCTCCGGCGTTGAACAGGGTAGGCGCAGTTCTTCTGGCCATTTCTCCGTTGATGAAGAAGAATAGTTTATTCTTAATGATGGGGCCACCAATACGGGCACCAAACTGATTATCGTCGAATTTGGTTGATTTCAGACGAGTAACAACATCCTTACCTATCGTATTTTCATTGCGCATGAAATAATACAC
>DPFD01000127.1:580-2734 GCA_003534175.1 Chitinophagaceae bacterium | reverse complement strand
AACAGAAAAACAATCAGCCATGCAATGGGATGATTATGGTCCGAAATTAAAAACCATTGCACTCAAGGATGTAAACAGTGCTGAAGAAAAAAGAATCCTTACCACCGATCCTGAATTGAACCGCGTGTTGGGCGGAGGCATTGTTCCGGGCAGTATTGTATTGGTAGCCGGTGAACCGGGTATTGGGAAATCAACATTGTTTCTGCAGGATGCCTTAGCGATGAAAGAGGTGGTTACCTTATACATCAGTGGCGAAGAAAGTGAACAGCAGATAAAGATGCGAGCCAACCGGATTGGTTTAACCAATGATAACTTCTATCTGCTCACTGAAACAAACATTCAATCTATTTTTAAGGAAATAAAAAAACTGAGGCCACAGCTGGTGATTGTTGATTCCATTCAAACACTGCAATCGCCTTTTATTGATTCATCTCAGGGCAGCATCAGTCAGATCAGAGAATGCGCCGCTGCCTTTCAGCGCTTCGCAAAAGAAACTCAAACACCTGTTTTTATCATCGGGCACATCACTAAGGAGGGCAGTATTGCTGGACCAAAAATCCTCGAACACATGGTTGATACCGTCTTGCAGTTTGAGGGCGACAGGCATTATGCCTTCCGGTTATTGCGCACCATCAAGAATCGCTTTGGCTCTACGTCTGAACTGGGCATTTATGAAATGGACGGAACAGGGATGCATCCGGTGGACAATCCCAGCAAGCTACTCCTCTCACACAAAGAAGAAGCATTGAGTGGTATTACCATTGCAGCAACCATGGATGGGATACGCCCGCTGCTAATTGAAACCCAGGCGCTCGTTACCCCAAGCGTATATGGTACACCGCAACGAACCGTGAGCGGATTTGATTCGCGCCGTTTGCAGTTGCTGCTCGCGGTACTGGAAAAAAGGGGCGGCTTTCAATTGGGGATGAAAGATGTATTCGTGAATATTGCCGGAGGCATCAGAACAGAAGATCCTGCCATTGACCTGGCCGTTATTTGTGCATTGCTCAGCAGTTATGAAGATGTGGCTTTGAGTCCGAAGATTTGTTTTGCCGGAGAAGTAGGATTAAGTGGTGAAATTAGGGCCGTGAACAGGATTGAACAGCGCATAGCCGAAGCCGAAAAACTGGGGTTCGAAAAGATTGTCATCAGCTCCTATAACTCAAAATCATTTGATGCACGAAAAACTTCCATAGAGGTAGTTACCATGTCGAAAGTGGAAGCCCTGTATCAATACCTGTTCTAACCCATAAAGTACCTTTTTGTTTTTTGAGCGGATGAGTAGCTTCACGAAATGATATCACAGGCATTTCGGGATCTGTTCAAATTGTTCTTTCCACATTTGTGTGTGGGTTGCGGACAGGAACTAACTGATTCAGGGCAGTCGATATGTATCCATTGCCGCATACATCTCCCGCATACCGGTTTTGCCTCCTACCCCAACAATCCTATCGAAAAAATTTTTGCCGGCCGCATTCCGGTAATGTTTGCGCACAGTGAATTTTACTTTTCTCAAAACGGTCTGGTACAACAAATGATTCATCAGTTAAAATACCACAACAACACCCGTGTGGGATATTTCTTAGGAGAGCAACTCGGCAATGCGTTGTTACATTCCGGACGATGGCAACTGTATGATTATATCATTCCCCTGCCGATGCATCCCAAAAAAATGCATCAGCGCGGGTACAATCAGGCTGTGGTTATCGGTAAAGGACTGGAAGCCGTTACTCAGGTTCCCCTGCTCGAAAAAATTGTGGTACGGAATAAAAAAACCGATACACAAACCCGCAAAAAAAGAACGGAACGGTGGGAAAACGTAGCAGACAGTTTTACGGTGCAGGAACCGGAAGCGTTGTATCAAAAGAAAATTTTACTGGTAGATGATGTAATAACCACGGGTGCCACCCTGGAGGCCTGTGGTCAGCATATTCTCCGGGTGGAAGGCACTCAGTTGGGAATTGTGTCGGTTGCGTATGCTAGTAAATAGTTTTGTAGTTTTGTTTTAATGAAGTGGTGTCTGTATTTCTGTATCGGCTGGCTTATCGTGGGGATGACATCCTGCAAAAAAGAATCCTTTATCACCGGAGCCGGTGCCCGTATTTCCTTTTCGGCAGATACCCTCAAGTTTGATACGGTTTTTACTACGCTGGG
>DPFD01000127.1:0-556 GCA_003534175.1 Chitinophagaceae bacterium | reverse complement strand
CTTTCTTCCATCCGGTTAATGGGTGGCGCTCAATCTCCTTTTAAAACCAACATCAATGGCACTCCAACGCCTGAAATGTTACAACTGGAAGTGGCAGCCAACGATAGTATATATATATATGTAGTGGTTACCATTGATCCCACACAAAACAATCTTCCGTTTCTGGTAACCGACAGTATTGAAATTAAGTTCAACAATCAAACCCGATACATTCAACTGGAGGCGTACGGACAAAACGCCAACTTCATCACCCATCAAACCATCAACAGTACACAGGTATGGAACCACCCCTTGCCCTTTGTGGTTTTGGGTTCGCTCACGGTGCGCGAAACAGGTCAGCTCACACTATCTCCCGGTACACGAATGTATGTGAGGGCAACGGCTCCCATCATCATACAGGGTACCCTGATTACCAATGGCACGCGCAACCGTCCGGTAGTGTTCAGGGGAGAACGGATTGATGAGTATTATCGTGACTTGCCGGGAAGCTGGCCGGGTATTGTGTTTACGGAAACCAGCAAAAACAACGTGCTCACTTTCACCGAGCTGCACAATG
>DPFD01000066.1:1162-5946 GCA_003534175.1 Chitinophagaceae bacterium | reverse complement strand
CCCGCTAGAGTAGGTGTACCACTGATGGTGAAGATACCTGCATTATATGTTCCGATTACACCCGGAGGTAAGCCCACCACGCCTGCGCCGGTAGCAGATCCTCCTACCTCATATACGATGTTTGCAATAGAAGCATTCACACATACAGTTTGTGCATCATTGGCAGATGTGAGCGTAAGGGTTTGTCGGGTTACCTCAATTGTTCCCTGAGCTATTAAAGCTTCACAGGTTCCGGTAGTGGTTACTGTATAGTTGAATGTACCGGTTACAATTGGTGATCCGCTAATGGTTACCACACCCGCATTGTAGATTCCCGAAACACCGGCCGGTAAACCGCTCACGGTTGCACCGGTTGCAGATCCTCCTATGGCATAGGTTATGTTTGTAATCGGCGTGAATATACAGGTCAACTGATTATCTGTATCTACAGCACTGGTTAATATAATAGTGCGTTGGTTCACGGTTATTTGTCCGTAACGGGTGACATTCGCACAGGCTCCGGTTGAACTCAATGAATAGTTATATACCCCGGCAACCGTTGGTGTACCGGATATAATTACAGAATTACCATTGAAAACTGAAGTAACTCCCGGCGGTAAACCTACGATGGCCGGACCGGTATCCTCACCTCCTACTTCATATTCAATATCCAGTATAGGTGAGTTAATACAAACAGATTGAGTATCAGTTCCGGGTGTGGTGAGGTTTATGAATGGATTAATTGTACCAAAAGAAATATCATCAATGGCGAAATCGTTTCCTCCGGCCGCCTGTTCCAGATCAATAATGGAAACCACCGCACTAGTTGCAGAACCCGAATTCCAGGTACCATAGAAACGAACCCAATCGAACGGCGGATTATTGTTATTGGCACGGGGTGGCAATGCACCGGTAGTAGTTCCTACCTGCGTTCCGTTCACTTTAAACTGCAGGTTGGCAAATGGTGCTGCATTGTTCATACTAATTGCCCATGCTGAGAAATAATAATCTGTATTGGGTGTTACGGCTACTGTTTGCTGCCATACGTTGATAGGCGGATTGGATCCACTACCATTTACAATCATCATCATGCCGGTTCCGGAAGTATGATCCGCTCCCCAAAAATTGCTGTGCATGTAATTTGGACTGTTACTTACGGTGTAACGTTCTTCCGGAAATAATCCGTTTTGTGTGGCATTACTTACATAAGTATAATCTGAAGTGAAACCCGTATTTCCCGATTCAAAATTTCCATTTTGAATAAGTTCAATCCCTACCGAAGCATTGGCCGTGTCTTTACACCCTGCTGCTGTGGTTACAATTACCTGATAAGGTAAGGCAATATCTGCATTCATAGACTGTGTAGTTGCCCCTGTATTCCACAGGTAACTGGCTACCGGAATATCGGTTTGTGCCGTGAGTACTACCTGCCCGGGTACAGCACAATAGTCTTTGTAAATAGTTATTTCCGGCACTTCGTTCACTACTGTTGGAATGATGGTTGAAGTAACACAACCATTCGTTCCGGTTTGTGTTACGGTATAATCAACACTACCCACCGTGTTACCTTTAAAATACACGGTTTCTACAGACTGACCCGCATAAGCTATGGTAGCTTCCGGGTTGGTGTACAAGTTGGTAATGGGCGACCAGGTAGTAGGTTCAATCCACTCAATGGTTAACGTCCAGTTATTGAGCGTTCCTGAATTAGAGGCAGCTGCATCTCTGGCACTGATAATCCAGTTTCCATTCATCGTACTCATTAATGAGTTGAATGAAGTAACATTCGATAAGTTACCACTGGCACCCACATTCAATGCTGCCATAGGTGCGTAAATGTTGTTGAACGGTGAGGAAGATGAAGCAAATGTTAAACTACCGGTAGCGCTTACACGCGTATTCGTAAAGTTTGTTCCGGGACCTGCATTCGGACGATTCGCTAAATTGAGCACATTCCCGTTCGGCGCCTTGATGTTCATCATCAAATCAGCCACTTCGGGGTGTGTTACATTAAACGTAACCGTTATGTTCTTAATAATGGCCCCAGCTGGAATTCCGGATACTGCCATACTATTTGTTACACCTGCGGTGCTGAAGTTTGGTATAGCTAGGTTTACATTACCGGAAGCAAATTCTGTTGTAACGGTATTGGAAACACTCAAACTTTCTATAGCGCCTTCACAAACACTTACACTCGCGGGAATTAACACCGTGGCCGGGGCTGGATGCACAACCTGCGTTTTATTAGATGCAATCGACGTACATCCCCCAACAGTAGTTAAAGTTAATGTAGCTGTTCCACTGTACCCTAACGGTGGGGTCCAGGTTGCGTTCAGGTCATTGGCAGAGGGACTAAAAGTTCCACCCGCATCACTACTCCACAAACCTCCCGTAGCATTGGTTACACTTCCACCCAGAGGAGCCGTAGCTGTATTACCGCAAATTGCTGTAAGTGGTGCGCCCGGGTTCGATGTGGGCAGGGTTGCTAATGTAAGTATAGCACCTGCAGAAGTTATATTTCCTCTACTATTGCTGGCTATTGCCCGGTAACGGTAATTGCCCATTCCACCTGCAACAGGATTAATGGTAAGTTCAGATTCCACATCACCGCCATTCTGAGTTGTACTTACAGAATAAGGGGCACCCACGGGTATGTTAGACCATAAGCCTCCGCCATTGGTGCTCAACTGCCATTGTACCGCAGTGGTTAATTTGCTGTAAAACTCAACAGAAACAGAAGTAGATGTACCCACACAACCACTAAAGTCGGCTGGCGGAGTGGATACAGTAGGGGGTAATGCATCACCCTCTGCAATGGCAAATGTTCCAAATCCTGTTAACCCGTTGGCACGTGTACTTGTTGAAGTCCGGGCTCCTAAAACAGGATAGCTCCAGGCGCCAGCATCATAACGGCCAACAATAAACGCTGAAGTATTCGCTCCGGCATCCACATCGGATGCAACAAAATTGAATACAGCAAAATAGCTTGTAAAAGCAACTCCTGAATTAGACAAGGTATAATACCTGTTCACGCTTAGGTTTTCAACTAAACTGGAAGTAAGAATATTCGGATGCTCACTACCGGTAGTAAACATTAAAACAGAACCGCCGGATGTAATGCCAGTAAATGTTAGTGTAACCGGAGTGTATGAAGTGGCATCTCCAATGGCAAAGGCACGGGAGGTGGTGGATGTATTAATACCCATCCGTAAATTTCCCTGAACGTACCTGTTCGCATTCACATTATTTATTGTAGTGTTTGCATCCAGAACAACTTCATGAGCAGCAGTAATTAATTTCCCGTTAATAAAGGTCAGTCCGCCTGTACCTCCGGTCACTTCCACATCAACCCCATTCAAATTCACATGATTACTGTTGTTAATGGTTAACCCATTAAACACAGTAACCGTGCTTCCGCTGATTTGCTGCGGTGTAGTTCCTCTCATAAATACCCTGGATGATCCTGCGTTAAATACACTGTTGTTCGTCCAGTTTCCATACACATTCATTGTGGTCATGGTACCTGNNCACGTACCCTGTGACAGGGTGAGATTTCCGTTTGCAGTAATGGTGTTTAAAGAACCAGCAACCGACAACGTACCACCTGCCTTATTCAGATTGATGTGGTTGAATGTTTGGCTGGCAGCCGTTCCCGTTATGTTATTGTTGCCGGCTGATTGAAATGTAACCGTTGAACCGCCGGATGCAAAACCGTTGTTGTTGTCGCTAATCCAGTTTCCGCTGATATTGATTGCCGGACTATTGGTACAGGTGTACACACAACTGCTTCTGATGTATAAATCATTGCTGATATTCACCGTTCCGCCGGAATGCGCTACACTTCCAGTATTGGTTCCGTTACCTACATTAAAATTGTCGGTATTCAGCGTACCGGAAGAAACATTCACTGCTCCATTCAACCCGCCAATTCCTGCGTGTAATCCGCCACTGATATTGGCCGTTCCTCCATCCACAAAAAATGTTCCGCCGGATATAAGCACCGCACCCTGCGCATGCAGGGTTTCGCCATTCGTTCTGAATGAACCCGCCGTGCCAAACATGGCCCAGAAATTATCATTCACCCGCACAGTACCATCCGCATAAAAATTCCCATTTTGTAAGGTGAGTATGCTAAAAGCTGAAGAAGCATTGGCTCCTGTCCGCACATATTTCGTACCTGTCCCTCCCATCTGAATGTGCGAACGTACCGTATAAGTGATTCTTCCATCTACACTAATATTCCCGTTCACCCGCAATAAAAGCGGATCGGTATCCCAGTTTACATTATGTGATAACACCCCTTGTGCTGCAATAGAAATATTATTGGTTACTAAGTAATTATCGTCGGTAGCATTTAAATGCAACGTCCCCCTGGTAATGGTCAGGTTGTTGTTGACAGTAAATGCATGATTATTACTTGAAACCGTTGCTGCCGTGGTTGGTTTATTAATGGTTAAATTGTAAAAAGTATGGGTATTGGCACCGCTGATGATTTGAGCCCCCGCACCATTGTAATTCACTGTTCCTGTACCCGGAGTTAATGTACCTCCGGAAATGTTCCCGCCAATATTTAATAACCCTGAACCCGTAAAACGAAATTCATTGTTATTGCCCATAGTAATATTTCCATCCACATTCACTGTACCACCATTCACACTTATTCTGACTACACGGCTGGCTGCTGAAGTGGCTGTCATCACAATAGACCCGGCAGTGAGTGTACCATTTCCAACATTAATTTCCTTGGTACGACTGTTGGATGTTGGTTGCTGAATATTTACCGCCTCTGAAACCGTTAAACTATT
>DPFD01000066.1:0-1157 GCA_003534175.1 Chitinophagaceae bacterium | reverse complement strand
ATTGCTCGATGTTCCGCTTGAAATGGTCAATGATTTACACACTCCGGCGGTATTCACTGTAACGTTTCTGTTACTGGGAATCACCACATCATGCGCGGCAGTGGGAACACCTAATGACCAGTTTCCTCCTGTGTTCCAGTTACCTCCCGATGATCCGGTATATGTGTTGGTTTGACCTAAACCCTGCATTACAATCAGTAATAGCAGGGTAATGAGGGGAAAGCGTTTTATGGATGCATAAGCACGCACCACGGGCACGTTGCTTTTGCTTGTGTGTAAGTTTTTCATTCTATTGGATTGTTAGGACTTTATGCCGAACTGTTTGGAGAGCCCGGACATTTCATTAACGAACCAAAATCTACTTTATTACTAAAAACATAGAATTTTTTCTACGTACCCGTCGTATTTATTCATCTTATGTATTGATTATCAAATGATTTAAAATTTACACCGCTAAATATTAATTTTATATCATAATTATAGTAAACTGAAAAACAATATGTATAAAATAAAATATATGAAATTTTAATGCTGATTTTCAATATATTACATCAACATTTCAGGATACAATGTATAAATCTGTATGAACGCTGCATTTCTTCGATTGGCGCAACACCCCTTTAAGTTCAGGATGTTTTTACTGACGAAACTGCCGGCTGCCTTTTTCTGCGGAGTACGATTGAAATACATCGATCCCGACCGTGCTGAGGTGACTGTCCCTTTCAGGTGGTTAACCCAAAACCCATTTCGCAGCACATACTTTGCCTGCCTGGCCATGGCAGCCGAAATGAGTACAGGGGTATTGGCTATGGGACATATCTATAAAGAATCCCCTATGAGCATGCTAATAATAAAAATGGAAGCCCGGTATTTCAAAAAAGCTACCGGTACCATTTATTTTACCTGTGAAGAGGGGCAGCGCCTTCTGGCTGTTATTCAGGAGGCCCGGGCCAGCGGTAAACCGCTGGAATGTACGGTTCAATCGGTAGGTACCAACGGGGATGGGGAAAGGATAGCAGAATTCAATTTTACGTGGAGCTTCAAATCCAAATCTTCCGGAAAGCCGGCAGGTGTGTAGAGTTATCTGTAAATTGCAGGCCCGTTACTCCGGGATGTGATACATTATATGGCTAAAGAACTACGAAAACAGGAAGCGC
>DPFD01000275.1:853-5999 GCA_003534175.1 Chitinophagaceae bacterium | reverse complement strand
TCAGGTTCATGGGGTTTCAACGCCCATTGATGAAACAATAATGCAGACGTAAAATCGAGGGGCGTTATGTTGGCACCCTGAATGGTTACCGGTGTATCGCTTAAAAATCCGCTGCGGATGAAGGAGGTGATAAGCTCAGCATGGCCGGGATACCGGAGTGTTTTTTCTTTCATGTGGGGAATATGCCCCATGGTATGGAGGATGCTCCGTAGTCCGTCGGTATTGAAAGCTTCCAGTGTGCCGATACCGTATACATCCAGCCATTCCACCTCACTGAGCGCAGGGCGGGTTACGATGTGTCCGTTTTCCATCAAGCGTGCAGGGCGCGTATATTCTTCAATTACATCTTTAGGCGAGAAAGGCGCTTTGTACTGAAAAGGCTGGGTTCTTTCTTTGGGGAGTCCGCCTACATAACACGCGAAAGAATCCAGTTGCATGTGGTGGTTAAAATACCCGAGTTGAATGTTGCTTAATCCCGGAGCTACGCCACAATCCACAATCACCGGTGTACCACATTGCACCGCCAGGGCATGCAGGTGCCGGGCATCTTCATTGAAAAAAGAAATATCAGTGATGGGCTTGCCATAGGGGATGAGTTGTTTCAATACTTCGAAGCCCATAAAGCCGGGCACGGCTACCACGAAGCCGTCGTAATCCGACATGTTTTCACTCTGTGCGATATATTCAGGAATATGGCATTGCACGGTACGCACCTTTGCGTTTATGCGCATNNGCAGGTTTTTTTCACTGATGTCCATACTGGTTACCTGATAACCGGATGAGAGGTCATCGGCTATGGTGCGGCCGATCATGCCGGCGCCGAGCACTGCTATTTTTTTCATGGTCTGTTCTTTCAGTTAAAGGAGATAAATATACAACACCCTGTAATACTCCGGCACTGCCTGCGTAACTACACCCATGAACCATAGCCCCGACAGCAGCAACTTAGCCCGGTGAAGCCGGTGAGGGTGGCTATGTGCCGGACTAAGGCGAATGGCGGGTGATAACATCTTGCGTTGCGTGATGTTGAGCTCCAAAAAAAATATACCAATCCTGGCACATTAACCCTTTTTTTAGATATCAAAAAGTACATTTGAGGAAATATATCATATGAAATTAATCCTACTCCTGTTTTCTGTTGCGATTTCTTTTCAGGGATTTTCGCAGATCAATCTCAATAAAGTAAAAAAAGCTACCGGTAAAGACAGCACGAAGGTGCAGGGCATACTAGGCGGATTAACCGGTAAGGGCTCATCGGGCAGTTTAACGAATGATGAAATTATTGCCGGCTTAAAGGAGGCGCTGAGCACCGGTGCGGTAAACAGCACGGCTCTGCTGAACCAGGCGGACGGCTTTCTGAAGAATGAGGCCATTAAAATTATGATGCCGGAGGAGGCGAAGAAGGTAGAGAGTACGTTGCGCAAACTGGGCATGTCGAGCCTCGTGGATAAGGCCATTGTTTCGATGAACCGGGCAGCGGAAGATGCGGCAGGGGGTGCCACGGATATTTTCATCAGTGCCATTAAGGGCATGACGGNNNNGCGGAGGAGATTTTGCTGCTACTGAATTTTTGAAACAGGCTACTACAGCGCGTTTAACCGAGCAGTTTCGTCCGGTGATAGAACAATCGCTGAACAAGGTAAATGCCACAGCCTACTGGGAAGATGTGTTTAAGCAATACAATCGTTTCTCGAAGGATAAAGTGGAAACCGATTTAACCCTGTATGTTACCCAGCGCGCGCTAAACGGGTTGTTTCACACCATTGCGCTGGAGGAACAGAAAATCCGTAAAAANNGGGTGAGTGATATTCTTAAGAAAGTATTTGGATGATTCCCATGATATTTGTGTAGCGCCCCGCATTCGCGGGGCTTTTTTTGTGTGTATCATCGAGTTCTTTGCGTCTGTTATCGAGTAAATAGTTTGATTTCCAGTACGTTGTGAATTAATTGATATTAAAATGTTGTACGTAATATTGTACAATCTAATGTACATAATGTTGTATATTTGTATGGTAATTTACCGTTATGAAAGCAATCACCATTTCGCAATTAAGAAGCGACATTAAAAAGCATCTGGATACTGTAAGTAAGTCTTTGGATACTATTATTATTCCAAGATCAAAAGAAGAAGATGCGGTTGTAATTATATCAATTCAGGAGTATAATGCGCTGGTTGAGACCAGCTACTTATTATCAACCGAAGCAAATGCAAATCGACTCAGTGAATCCATTCAACAATTGAAGAAAGGCAAAACTGTAAAATTCAATCTGAAATAAAAGGCAATTGAATTATGAATATTGAATTCACTGAACATGCCTGGGAAGAGTATGAATACTGGTTAGAAACAGATGTTGCCATTGCATTAAGGATTAAAGACTTGCTAAAGTCTATTAAAACAGATCCTTTTAAGGGGATTGGAAAACCTGAGCCGCTGAAATATGGATTGAAAGGCTATTGGTCACGCCGTATAACAGACGAGCATCGACTTGTGTATGCGGTGAGTGGAAAAGGCAAAGCGCAAAAATGCTATATTCTCCANNAATTTCATTACGATAAGTAATCCTTGCGATTTTTCTAAGTAATACGTTTGCAGTATACATAATGCCAAATCCGAAAACGTGATGGATGTGTTTTTGGAAGGCGAGTACACTTAGGGAAATTTAGTGTATATTGGTTGAGTGCTTCTTGAAACGTATGGGCAGTTTACGGGGTGTTTTGCCGTTTTTACTACCCGCCATCGGTTATGCACGGACGTTATTACCTGATGCAATCTTATAAATANNTT
Source organism: Chitinophagaceae bacterium (assembly GCA_003534175.1). GTDB lineage: Bacteria > Bacteroidota > Bacteroidia > Chitinophagales > Chitinophagaceae > Ferruginibacter. The sequence goes on along the minus strand of DPFD01000275.1, from coordinate 3,213 downwards.
GGATGCTGTTTTTGATATGTTTAATGCATGCATTTACTTCATCTGCACAAGAGCAGGTTTATGTTCAGTTTAAACAGGATTCGAGTAGCAGGTTTCGTGATGGTTTTGTCTTAGTTTTTCAGCATCAACAATGGTTGAAGTATAACTTGACCGATTCTGTGGTGGTTACAAAAGGAGATTTGTTTGATGTTGAGTTTTCAATCAATAATATTCAATACAAAGGAATCAAGGGTTTAAAAGTATTCAGGGATACTGCTATTTGGATCAACGAAATCAGTATGGAGAATGTAGTAGTTGAAAGCAAAAGACAACTCATCAAACAAACACTAAGGGGTTTTGAGTATTTTCCACAAAGCGATTCTGTATTTATGAATCAGCCGTTATTATATGCATTACAACGGCTTCCATTTGTTTCAATCATGGATGATCAGATAAGGTATAAGAATGAATCAAGGATCTGGTATAGAATCAATGGCAGAGATCGGAGAGTACTGGAAAATAGCTGGAGTTATATTTTAATGGCTATGAAAACATCTTCTATAATAAAAGTTGAGCTGATAACCGATCTCCCCCTGTACGTAAAGAATAAAAACTATGATTTAATCATGAACATTATTACTGAAGAAAGTAATTTTCGGGGTGTTGTACTAAACGCTGCTGTTATTGCGGATAGCAGAGAGAATCTTAATAAGAACTTTGGTTTCACTTATGTGAGAAAGAAGAATGACTATTCTGTTACTTACACAAACAATGAGGATAATTATACAAATCAAAAAATCAGTAAAACAACAGAGGGGGGTGTGTTGCTTGCTCAAAACCGATTAGACAATACATATGAAACGAACAATCATGTAGTGAACGTAAAACTGGGCAGACGTATTGATTCCCTCAAAGACATAGCTTTTTCAATTCAGTATAGAGATTTTCAGAATAGTAACTTTTGGAAGAACACGTATAATAATCCTGTTCCTCTGAATGATTATCGCAATAGCAATCATCGTAAGGAGGTGAATGCTCACTTAAGTTATGTGTTTGCCAAATCTAAAAACATTGAGAATAGTATTTCATTTGCGTTTAGAACCGGGAAGGAAGAGTTTAGGAATGATTTAATCCATTTAATTTCCCGTGTTGATAGTATTAGTCGAAATGCTCAAACTTTAGATAAAAATGTAATTCTGGAATTTAATCACAGGAATGTAGCTAAACGTAAATTCCGCTATGAGTATGGGTTTCAGATATACAACAAGCAATTGGCACAGGATTTTTTTCTATATGCTACAGATTCTGGATCTAACAAAGTGCTCATCCTGCAAAAAGCCGATACAATGTCAATCGGGCAGGTTGTTGCCAGGCCTTACCTGAGGTTGAACACCATGGGCCGTAAAAAAAGCATGTTTGTTTGTGAATTAGATGTAGAGTATTTCGTTGTAACAGGAGAAGGCTTGAGAACACAAAAGTTAATTTTACCATCATTGCTTACTCAACGGAAAGTGCTTTTGAATCAATCAAATTCTATCAGCATAACGGGCGAGTTCATGTACTTAAAACCATCTGATAATTTTTACAAGTTGATTCAAGCAAATGTGAATCCGGTAGAAGACAGAACCGGAAGTTTGGAGGTTACCCCATCCAAAAACCTTGAATTGAAAGTTGAATGGATTAAAACGGGAAAGCAAACATTCAGTAATGAACTGGGCATACAATATGGATTTGATATTTTGAACTTCTATACACAGTTTGATGTTGTCTCGAACCGTTTACAATCGTATTCCAATAACGATGCAAATATGTTAGCTGTTTATTGGAAACACGTTTTTGATTATTCCAAAAAAAGGCTATCCTTTACGGTTGGACCGGAGATTAAATGGATGAGATATTCAAACCAGATTATGCATCAAAGCTTTTATGGTGTTGTAGCGTCGGGATATGTTAACGGAAATTTTGTTATTTCAAAAAATTTAGGCAGTATTGGCCTGGCAGGAACATTCAGCAGCAAACCGGTCACAAATCAAGGAAACGCAACTGGTCTATCAAGATATGTAGTGTATTACAGCAAGCGGTTCTTTAAGAACAAGTTGGTCACCACATTTAGCGCTGAAAATTTTATGTTGAAGGAACGTAAATGGGATTATCAGATGAACGATGGGGAATTTATCAATACAACCCAAATCCATAGACCTTTCAGATTGCTAAACGTTAGAATTGCTTATCGCTTTTCTACATTAAAAAATATAAAGCCTGCCCGATTAAAATCAACTCAAATCTTAAATGAATTTTCAGAGCAACAATAAAAAAGAGGCTGTGATGGAACAGCCTCTTTGGTACATTTAATTGTTGAGTTTTAAATATCAATAGCTTCT
>DPFD01000275.1:0-838 GCA_003534175.1 Chitinophagaceae bacterium | reverse complement strand
TGTACGGCATTCAGGATTTCGTGAGCGGTGGTTTCCAGTTTGCGGGCCACCACTGCTTCAGCAATCATTTCGGTAACGTTGGCGCCAATCATGTGGCAACCGAGGAACTCACCGTATTTGGCATCGAAAATCACTTTTACAAAACCTTCGGTAGCACCGGCAGCACTGGCTTTCCCGCTGGCCATGAATGGGAATTTACCCACTTTAATTTCATAGCCTGCATCTTTTGCAGCCTTCTCGGTGTATCCCACAGAGGCAATTTCAGGCGTGGTGTAGGTACAACCCGGGATGTTGTTGTAATCCATTGGCTCCACTTTATGTCCGCTCAGGTGTTCAGCCGCATTGATACCTTCCTTGGCAGCCACGTGAGCCAGTGCCTGGCCCGGAGTGCAATCACCAATGGCATAAATACCCGGAACAGAAGTTTGCTGGTTGGCATCCACCACAATTTTTCCTTTATCGGTTTTCACACCGAGGGCTTCGAGGCCCAGGTTTTCGATGTTGGCAACCACCCCAACGGCACTCAGTAAAATATCTGCTTCCAGAACCTGTTCGCCGGTTGCGGTTTTCACCGTGGCCTTCACGCCATTGCCTGAAGTGTCTACTTTCAGCACTTCACTGCCGGTCATGATTTGAATGCCTTGTTTTTTATATTGCTTTTCGAGTTCTTTACTGATGTCTTCATCTTCTACCGGCACAATGCGTGGCATGTACTCAACGATGGTAACCTGTGTGCCCATGCTGTTGTAGAAATAAGCAAACTCCACACCGATGGCGCCACTTCCGCAAATGATCATGCTTTTGGGCTGGCTGCTGAGTGACATGGCTTCGCGGTAAC
>DPFD01000261.1:5259-5409 GCA_003534175.1 Chitinophagaceae bacterium | reverse complement strand
CATCTGGTATTTTACAAAGCCCTTGCCCATTTTGGGAAAACGCACCTCAGCCCCGGCGGATATTTATTTTGTGAGATTCATCAACAGTTCTCCGATGATGTACTGAAACTATTTGAATCAGAAGGATATCAGGCAGTGGCGCACAAAGAT
>DPFD01000261.1:0-5244 GCA_003534175.1 Chitinophagaceae bacterium | reverse complement strand
CGGTAGCTGACGTGGTGGCGCCCAGTTTGCGAGCCACCTTCATCACCCGCACCACCTCACCCCAATGTGCAATAGAATCAGCATTGATAACTACAGCCGGTTTGATGCTGTCGCCTTCATTGATGTATTTACGCAATACTGATTCCAGTGAATCCACCGGAACCTGCTTCACGCCCACATAAAAGTTTTTATTCTTATCTACACTCACCACCACACTTTGTTTCAGCTTTGTATCGCTCTTGGAGCGTGGCACATTCATCTTAATTACATTCGGATTGGCCAGTGTAGAAATCATCAGGAAGAACATGAGCAGGATGAACAATATATCATTGAGCGGACCGGTGTCCACTTCATTGTGTTCTTCCCTGAATCTGTTTTTTCTAAGGCGCATGTATGAATGAGGTTGTAAAAGGTTTGATTAACGGGTTGGCTCCTGCAGCATATCAATAAATTCGTTGCTGGCGCCTTCCATCATGTTGGCAGTACGGTTAATCTGGGTATCGAGATAACTGTATCCCAGAAATGCCAGCATACCAATGATCAATCCGGTGGCTGATGTAATCAGTTTAACGTACATCGCATCAGCAATTTGTGTGATGGATGGATTATCAATTGATGCAAACTGTTTCAACAACAATACCAGTCCGATAATAGTTCCCACAAATCCGAACAAGGGAGCAAAGCGGGAAATCACCGATAGGATGTTCATGTTTCTTTCCATTTTGTACATCTCCAGCTTGCCCACATTTTCCATACTTTTTTCAATCGCGTCAATGGGCTTTCCAATACGCTGTATACCCTTATCGATGATACGGGCTACCGGACTGGAGCTGTTTTTCGTCATGCTGCGTGCTGCAGCAATGTTGCCGGAAACAATATGATCGCGGATGATCGACATGAAATTTTCATCCATTTTGGATGCTTTACGAATCACCAGCAGCCTTTCAATGAAGAAGTACACCGCCAGTGCAAACAGCAGGAAAAGCGGGAACATGAGCGGACCACCTTTACCGAGCAAACTCCAGATGGATTCTGATTTTTCTCCGGCTACTGCTTCTGCCGCCACTTTCAGTGTATNNAGTGTATCGGCCTGTAAAAAAATAGGAAACATTAAATTTTTCTTTAAATGTTTAAATCAATTTCCAAACGCAATTAAATGAATAAAGATTGATTTATTAAAAAAACGATTTGTTAATCTTACCACTGATCAATTAAGGTTTTAACAAGTCCTGCTCTTTCAGGTGAAGCATTCCCTGGATTTGTTGCATGGTGCGTTCCATACCCTGACTGCTACCATCGAGGAAAATTACATTTCCGTTTCCGTACTCTGCAAAATTTTTGATTGCCTCCACCCACATACTGAATAAAATCACATTGGTATCGAGGTTGGCCTGTTTCATTTCAGTTGCGGCCTGAGTCATACCTTTTGCTACTTCTTCCCGGAACAACGCCACACCCTGACCGCGAAGCTGTGCCGCTAAACGTTCAGCTTCTGCAGCAATTTTAATAGCATTTCCTTCTGCTTCAGCCGATTTGGTTTTGGTGATGAGCAAGGCCTGTCCTTCATTTTCAGCAGCTGCCTTCAGGTTGTTGGATGCCACCACCTTACTCATACTGTCCATAATCGCCTGATCGAATGTGATGTCGTTGATTTGAAGATCCTGCAGGTGGTAACCCCATTCTTCGAGAGACTGATCCACATGTTCTTTTACAAACTCCACAATATCGCGGCGTAAACCCAGTATTTCAGATTGGCGGCGGGTAGCAACAAATGCCCTGATGTTTCCTTCAATGGTTCTCACGAGTGCCTGCATCAGGTCGCGGTCGCTGATGAATTTAAACGCCACTTTTTTTATGGTATCTTCTTCCTCATTCTGCACAGAATACAACAACATGGATTTGAAATATACATTTGCCTGATCGATGGTTACGGCCTGAAACTCGAGTTCCACAGAACGGTTTTGGATACTCACTTTTTTATGCAACTGCTCCAGCAGGGGAATTTTGAAATTCAATCCGGGGCGCATGATACGGCGGTACTTACCAAACATGGTTACCACCGCGATAAAACCCTGGTTTACGGTTACCACACTCCCCGCGATAANNCTCCAATAATATAATCCACCAATTTTGAGATATAAAGTCCATATAATATGATTTTGCGTGAAGATAGCTATAATCAGGAAAAGTAAGGAAGTGCATTCTTCCCACTTTTCTTCTTTCGGAAAAACGGAAAGTCAATCAAGGGTTAACTTAAGGAAGGTAAAAACTTCCAGTAAGCAGGTTTTATTCTTGCGAAGTAATCAGCCCATCTGCGCCACCTTGTTATGGTTGCTATTTGCTGAATCTCACGATGCGAAAAGTTTATGAACATGCCCTAAGCTACTTTGCTTTCAAACAGCCTGATGGAGTTTAGTTCTTTTGCTTTAACCCGAAATTCCTCCTCGATGTCAAAGTCGTCCTGTAAACCAAGCCAGAATTTTGCGGAGTTTCCGAAGTATTTTGATAATCTTAAAGCTGTGTCAGCGGTAATTCTTCTGTTCCCCTTCAGTATTTCCGAAATTCTGGTTTGTGGTATCCCTATATCTTTCGACAATCGGTATGCGGTAATTTCGAGGGGCGCTAAAAACTCTTCTGCTAAAATTTCGCCCGGGTGTATATTTTTCAGCTTTTTCATATTCTGATATTAGTGGTAATCGATGATTGTAACAGATTCAGCATTGCCTTTATTCCATTTAAAAATTATTCTCCATTGACTATTAATTCTAATAGAGTAAAAGTCTTTTCGGTTCCCTTTTAGCTTTTCCAGTTTATTGGAGGGAGGAATTTTTAAATCGGCGAGATCCTGAGAGTTATTCAACATCCTCAACTTTCTCCTTCCGGTCTCCTGTATATCAGCAGGCAAACCTTTAACCCAAAAGCCTTGCCAAATTGTCTCGGTATCCTTATCCCCAAATGATAAAATCATACTATCGTCTTACGTTACTTACGTTAAAAGTAAGTATTTTAAATTACACCACAAAATTTAACCAGAAATGAAATGAGGTAAAAATCCAGTGAGGTATAATATTGAAAAGGTTAAGTATATATACAAAATGACGGAATATATGAAATGGGCTAACCCTAAAATTGAATCTAAAAAATATCGAATTTGGGGTAAACGCATCTGGGAACATAATGCACACTTTATGTAAGTTGGAAAATAACATTTCGTGCACCCCTACTCAGTAGGGTGACAATAATAAGAGGAGGCAATACAGCCTTCGTGCAAAAAAAACGGATTCGTGTGTATCATTCCGGGGGAAAAAGAAAATCAATCCTTGATTATCTCTGAACATGGCACCCAAATGAGGAGCATTTACGCTTCACTGTTACCTTTCAGCCAAATCAATAAAGAAAGCGTCTACACTTTAACCTCACCCTTTGCTACGCTCTTCCCATACCATGCAAGCATGCACCACCGTTTCAGCTGCTTTGGCCATATCCGAGGTTCCAATCCATTCCAGCTTACTGTGAATATTCTGCATACCCGTGAAAATATTCGGACAGGGCAGACCCATATAACTCAACCGGCTGCCATCCGTTCCGCCGCGGATACTTTCTGTGGTAACGGTAAGGCCTGCACGACGAATAGCCTCGGCGGCATAATCTGCCACCTGAGGATGTTGCACCAGAATATCTTTCATATTGCGGTATTGTTCCTGAGCCTTGTATTCCATGGTGGCACCGGGAAAGGCCGCTACTACCTCACGGGCTATTTTTTCCAGCCGCTGGTGGTGTTCCTGCAGCATCGGTGTATTAAAATCACGAACAATAAAGGAGATGGTTGTTTTTTCAGCAATGCCATTCACGGCCACAGGATGCACAAACCCCTGTTTCTTATCGGTTGTTTCAGGGCTCCACTCCTGCTTAGGTAATGCATCCAACACTGCTCCGGCAATTTTAATGGCATTCACCAGTTTATCTTTTGCATATCCGGGATGGGCAATTACGCCATGAATGGTGATGGTAGCTCCGTCGGCACTGAAGGTTTCATCCTCCAAACTTCCTGCTTCACCTCCATCCAGTGTGTATCCATATTGCGCACCCAGTTTTTTCAGGTTGATTTTTTCGGTACCTCGGCCAACTTCCTCATCGGGCGTGAACACCACCCGGACCTCGCCGTGCTTCACTTCGGGATGATCCTTCAGGTATTGCATGGCCTGCATGATAGCCGCCACGCCGCTTTTATCATCAGCGCCCAGCAAGGTATCCCCGGAAGCAGTGATGATATCCTTGCCGACATGATGCTGCAGATAGGGAGAATCTTTCAGTCGAAGCACCTGTACCGGATCTTTGGGCAAGGGAATATCCGCACCGTCATAATTCCGGTGCAGTATAGGCCGTACATTGGTACCGCTGCAATCAGGGGCTGTATCCACATGTGCACAAAAGGCAATCACCGGAACGGAATGCGGCACATTGGAAGATAACTTCGCATATACGTAACCGTTTTCATCCATTTCCACATCTTCCATACCCATCGCTTTCAGCTCGGCTTCAAGTATGCGGGATAAATCTTTTTGCTTTTCGGTAGAAGGGAAAGAAGTTGCATTCGGGTCGCTCTGCGTATCCACCTGAACATATCTCATAAAACGTGCTGCCACGTCGTCGGGTTGTATGTGTATCATTATTTCAGCTTTGTGCAAACTTACAATTTTGAAAAAGGTTAAATAAAAAAAGCAGTACGAATACTGCTTTTAAACTGTATCAACGGTAATGTTTAATTATACAATCTCTACCAGCTCAATGTCAAATACGAGTTCTTTGCCTGCCAGCATGTGGTTGGCATCCAGGATTACCACATCATCCCTCAACTCAGCTACCACAACCGGAAAAGGTTGTCCTGCCTGGTTGGATAAGGTTAACGTCATGCCCACTTCCAACACCATATCAGCCGGTACGTTCTCCTTTGGAAAAGGAATCATCGCATCGTCTTCACGCTCGCCATAAGCATCGGCCGGTAAAATGTTGATGGTTTTTTTCTCGCCCTGGGTCATACCCGGCATAGCGGCATCGAATCCGGGGATCATTTGTCCGGCACCTACGGTAAACTCCAGGGGTTCACGCCCTACGGAACTGTCGAATAATTCACCATTGGTTAATTTTCCGGTGTAGTGCACTCGTACCACATCTCCTGCTTGTACTGTTCTCATTGTTGTAAATTTTTAAGTAAAAAAAACCGAATGCAGCCATCGTGAAATA
>DPFD01000131.1 GCA_003534175.1 Chitinophagaceae bacterium | reverse complement strand
GCTGTTTTACTGTCAGACACGTTGGACAGGATAAAAATATTCGGATCGTTCACGGAAGGTGCATAGTAAATCAAGTTTTCCACTTTATTATAAAATCCGCTCAGCACCGTAGTGTACACCACCTTACCGGGCACCATTTTTTTCCAGTTGAGTGAAGCATTGAAACTGTTTGATACTTCTGCCTTTAAATCAGGATTGCCCAGAATCTGGTGGTTGGCATCAAAGAAATTGAAGTACAACTCCCGAATGGAAGGCGCCCTGAATCCGCTGGCATAAGAAAGCCGCACATCCAGGTTTTCGCGGATAGCATACTTTACGTTCAGTGATGGAATTACCGGAGGAGCATTATACACTGAGTTTTTAATAAACCGAACACCGGGGCGTACACGCAGTTTTGCTGTGGGTGCCCATTCAGAGGTTACAAAAAAAGCATAATCGTTCACGCTGTTGTTTCCTGCACTCAGCCGCTCTCCTTCTCCACTTTCCATATTAATATCAACCCCCGGCTGCAGCGTAAAACGGTCAGACATTTTATACACGGCCGTTCCCCGGAACGTGAAACCCCTGAAATTTACCTGTGCATTGGCGCCTTCCGCATTGTTGTACCGTACATTGCCGGTTTGCTTGCTCACCGTAGTACCATACACCTGCCGGTTGTAATCAGAATAAGCTGCCTGAGCCTGAAACGACAAACGCTGATTGGCTGTATATCCTGCCTGCAGCTGGTGCATTACCCGGTTGCTCAGGTATTCCGCATCATACGCCAGGGTATCACCGGAAGCCTGCTGACGAAACAGAAAGTTGCCCGGGTTGTAAATAATTTCATCCAAACCGTCTATGCGGTACCGTATGTTAAAGCGTGCGGCATGATATCCGAGGAACGCTGATGCGGTAATCTGATCTTTCTTGTGCCAAACCAGCTCACGATCCTGCGCTGTATCCTTCCATCCTCCAAAATAATTATATCCGGCTTGTCCGCCAATCTCCCAACCTTTATAACGGTAAGCAATACCCGCACTTTGATTATGAATACCCTGTTTAAACAAACTGTATTCATTGCCAATGGTTTCTTCATGTATGCGTGCGTTCACGGAAAGTCCGTTGGTTTTTTTCTTTTTAGTGATGATATTGATCACCCCTCCCAGGGCGTCTGCTCCGTAGATTACCGACATGGGGCCTTCTACAATTTCAATACGCTCGATGGTTTGAATATCAATCTGGTTGATGTTGATTTCGTTGGATGTACCCTGGCGGCCCACCATCGGCAGCCCGTCGATCAACACCTTTACGTTCTGGCCCGACAAACCGTTCAGGGTGATATCAGCACCTCCGGTAGCCATATCCTGACGAAACCGTATGTTCAGTTCATTGTTCAGCACATCCTGTAAACGGGTGGCCCCTTGCTGTGCTATACGCTCACCGTTGATTACCCTCACCTGGTACACGGAGTTTTTCAGGGTTTGGGGCTGATACTGACCGGTAACCACCACCTCATTCAAATCCATATTTTTCTTCAGGGTATCTTCCTGTGCCATCACCGGTAAACCCAGAGCGGCAAACACTACAACAGCTAACAATCTTTTCATCTTCAATCAATTTCTGAGCGCAAATGTCGTAGTACGTATCTGTACTATCAACATCGAAAAAGGAAAAGTGCTTACGAAATAGGAAATATGAAAATGGCATGACAAAACCCATGACAATTCTGTGATAAACCTTGTTTTACGGCAAAAAACACCACCTTACAGAAAGAACTGAACGTTTGAAAAACGAACACTTAATTTCGCAACATAAACACCATCCAGTGGAACGAATGCACAATTTTAATGCGGGCCCTTCCGTGTTACCGGAAGAAGTATTGCAGGAAGCCTCCTCGGCCATTCTCAATTTCAACAACAGTGGCCTCTCCGTGTTGGAAACCGCTCACAGAACCCGCCCCATTATAGACGTAATGGAAGAAGCGCGCGAGCTGGTGAAGGAACTGATGATGCTGGATGATGACCATGAGGTGTTGTTCCTGCATGGTGGAGCTACTACTCAGTTTATGCAGGTGCCGATGAATCTGTTGCGCAAAAAAGACATCGCGGCCTACGCGGATACCGGGGTATGGAGTTCAAAAGCTATTCGGGAAGCCGGATACTTTGGAAAAGTTGAAGTGGTTTGCAGTTCAAAAGACCGTTCCTACCGCTACATTCCCAAAAATTTTGCATTGCCCCATGAGGCTAAGTATTTTCACCTCACCACCAACAATACCATCTATGGTACACAGTGGCATCAGATACCCGATGTATCGGTTCCATTAGTAGCTGATATGAGCAGCGACATCCTCAGTGTGCAACGGAATTTTAATCAGTTCGGACTGATATATGCGGGACTGCAGAAAAACATGGGTTGTGCAGGAGCATCTGTGGTAATTGTAAACCGGAAATGGCTGGAGAAAACACCGGTAAACATTTCGCCCATCATGGATTACAGAAACCACATCCGAGAACACAGCATGTTGAATACTCCTCCGGTATTTGCGCTGTATGTATCCTTGCTCACCCTTCGCTGGCTCAAAGCCCGGGGCGGCATCTCCGCAATAGAAAAAATGAACCGGCAAAAGGCAGCGTTGCTGTATGCTGAAGTAGACCGGAATAGTTTGTTTACAAACCGGGTAGACGTGGCCGACCGCAGCCTCATGAATGTAACCTTTGAGCTGACAGATGAAAGTTTAACGGCCGATTTTACCCAATTTACCACTGAAAGGCGCATCTATGGCATTGCGGGACACCGGAGTGCCGGTGGTTTCAGGGCATCATTGTACAATGCATTGCCCCTTTCCAGCGTGGAAGTGCTGGTGGAAGCCATGCGAGACTATGAAAAAAGGGTGCAGGCCAAGTAGCCCCTGATTTTGTATATTTGCATCCCTTAAACCAGAAAAGCAGTATACAGAGATGATTACGATTCAGCCATTTAAAGCCCTCAGACCGGAAGCACAATTTGCCAGAAACGTGGCGTCAAGGCCTTATGATGTTTTATCCAGCAAAGAAGCCAAAGTGGAAGCACAGGGCAATCCCAACTCTTTTCTGCACATCACCAAAAGTGAAATAGACCTGCCTGAAAGCATCGGATCTTACGACCAGGCGGTATATGATAAAGCCAAAGAAAACCTGAACGCATTCATCAGCCGCGGTATCTTATTCAGAGAAAGCAAACCTTGTTATTACCTGTATAAAATTACAATGGACGGCCACAGTCAGACCGGTTTGGTGTGTGGCAGTTCAGTAGATGATTATGAAAACGACCTCATAAAAAAGCATGAGTTTACGCGGCCGGATAAAGAGTTAGACCGCATCAACCACATGAAAACCATCATGGCGCAAACCGGGAATGTTTTCCTTACGTATCGCAATGTGGCACGTATGGATGCGCTGGTACACAAATGGACCACTGAAAAAAATCCGCAATATGATTTTACAGCAGAGGATGGAGTACAGCACAGTGTGTGGATTGTAAACGACGATGCCACCATTGCGGCCATTACACAATATTTTAAGGAAGATGTGCCTTGCAGCTATATAGCCGACGGACACCATCGTGCCGCTTCCGCTGCCAAAGTACGCACTGCATT
>DPFD01000231.1:8352-12914 GCA_003534175.1 Chitinophagaceae bacterium | reverse complement strand
AAGTGCGTGCACTCATATCATTCATAATCATCAATCCGCCGATATAGGCATCGGCTTTTTCGGCGGGTATGTTTCTGCCGGGCTGGCAAATTACTACGGCAGCTTCCAGTTCAAAATCCAGTTTATTGAAATGGTCGGGCATGCAATAGATGTTGCCGGGCCCCTGAATGCTGTTGTGGTTGGTGAAATAGAAGATGGGATACTGATCAAATTCCTCAATCATATCTACTTTACGGTTCCTGCGCGCCGCAGCCACGTGTTGGCGAAAGGCGTATCCATCGCGGCAGCTGGTGGGGTGAGGTACGGGGGCCAGTATATGAGATGACTGAAACGGTACACCGTGCAGTTGTTGCAAACCGCCCGACAGGATGCGTTGTTCGGCAGCCAGTGCCAACGGGTAGCTTTCTTCCCAAAAATTCAGGAACATAGCCATGCTGATAGGCAGATTCGGGTGGAGCAGGTCGGTGTCATATAACAATCCATTCACCAGTATGGCAAGTTGTTCCTGTTCATCTTTTAGGTAGGTAACCAGTTTCATAAGTGTGTGTTGAAGGCACAAATTTAATGTGGATACCTCAAAAATCCCCTTTTTGTATATTTGCACTAAATCTGTGCACATGGCGTTTCAAAAAATTCATAACAAGGGGCAGGCCCAACTGTTCAAGAATCAATATCTGGAATACCTGACAAAGACACACCCGCTCATCATTTGGGGAATATATACACCGGTTATTGTTTACATGTGCTACTATTCGTACACTACTTTGGCTTTTACAGGCTTAACCGTGTTACTGGTGTTTTTGGCGGGGATGTTTTTCTGGTCCTTTACTGAATACATCATGCACCGTTTTGTATTTCACAGTCATCCAACCTCTGAGCGTGGTAAACGCATTGCGTATGTGATGCATGGCAACCATCATGAATTCCCGCGCGATAAGGAGCGTTTGTTTATGCCTGCGGTACCCAGTGTAATTCTGGCATCCATTTTCTTTTCCCTGTTTTATCTTGCCATGGGGAAATATGCCTTTTCATTTTTCCCGGGCTTTATGCTGGGATATCTGATGTACGGAAGTATGCATTACGCAATCCATGCCTGGAATCCGCCGTTTAAGTGGATGAAAGGTTTATGGAGGAATCACCACTTACATCATTACAAGCACGAAGACTTGGGTTTTGGAGTGAGCAGTACCTTGTGGGATCATGTGTTTGGCACCATGTTCGATTTAAAGAAGGAAAAAGAGGATAAGGAAAAAGTGAAGGAGTTGATGTATTAAGCCCCTGAAAATATTTTTAAAGTGCCCGGTAACTTCCGGGCATTTTTTTTACCATCGCTCTGCATCATTGTCAGAAGGAGGTTGCTGTTTGAGAGCCGCTTTGGTTTCCAGTGTTTGAATAATTCTGTTGATGATGCTTTGAGCTATCACGGTGGCAGAGGATTCAGGGGTTTGAAGCATTTGCTTCAGTTTAGATTCATCTACGTCTATGCGATACAGTAATTGAACCAGTTGTTCAAAATCAGTGTTGATCAAGTGCTGGATGTATTGCACGAATGCATTAAACAATGCCTCATCCCGAAGTTGTACCGGGTTGTTACATTTAAATACCTGTTCAGGATGAAAGGAGTTGTCCGGCTTGGCCATATACAGGTTTTTTCAGTAGATGATACGTTTAGGGTTTTATACTTTCCATACTTTTTTTACCCACACCGAATGCATTTGCCACAAGTTTGAAATTAAAGATGACCGTCAGTACCACTACTTCCATAACCGTTTGAATAATGGATTGGGGCAAAAACGCGCTCTTCCCGTCGAACATCCAATCAATCAGCGTGAATGTTATAAACAATACCAGCAACAGGATGGTCAGTTGTATCGGGCTGGATAATTGGGTGTATTTATGGTATAGCTTTTTCATGTGAACTTACATTAGCATGTTTGAACGTCAAGTTAGGATTGTTTTTTTGGAAAAACCATCCTAACATAGTTCCAGTTGAAAAAAAGCGTCCATACGATACCGATAGTAACGGCTTTCAACAGCATTACCTTTATCGGTTTTGCGTCGAAAATCCCTATCCAGGTAAACAGCATATCCAGGCACAGCCAGAGCAATATGTTGAACAGGAATACAAGTATTAGTTGCAGCCAGGAGGGTAATGTGTTCAACCAGTTTTTCATATCATGGGTTGATTGAAGGGTAAAGATATTTATTTTAATTAAAGTGAATTTTCTTTTCAGTAAGATGATATTTAATGATTCCCGCGTTAGGGATTGAAGCGTAAAGCCGGAGGGTTGCAGCGGAAAGCCCGCCCCCCCCGCCACGGCGGGGCGGGGGGGAACGCCCAAATACTAAAGCATCCCATTGCGTATAACCTCAATCGTTAGTGTCAGAATTTTTCCAGCACACCGAGGGCAAACAGAGCGTAATCGTAGCGAACCGGATCGGTGGGGTGAAGTTGTTTCAGGAAGCGGGTGAGTTCAACGGCGGTGGCCCAGTCGTTGGCGTTGCGCTGAATGAGGTTAAAGCTACGCGCCACACGGGTTACGTGCACATCCAGCGGAATAACGAGCTGATGCGTTTGAATATTTTTCCATACACCGAAATCCACGCCACCGTCGGCAGGGCGAACCATCCATCTCAAATACATGTTCAGCCTTTTACACGCTGAATGTTTAAAGGGTGCGGCTATGTGTTTGCGGGTTCTTTCGGGCACCTCCTCGAGGGAGAAGAAGTAATGATAAAAATAGTTGAGTGCCTGTTCCACCGTTTCGTGTTCAGGTTGTAGGCCAGCCGTGAAAGCTGTTTCCAGCGAAGGGTGCTGTTGGTAATGATGCCGGAAGAAAGCGATACAGTACAACAGGTCGGTTGGGTTGAACGTGCGGTGCGCGAAGGTTAAAAATCGCTTCAGGTCTTTTTCATGGTGATGCACACAGAAATCGTGGGGTGCATTGTCCATCAACTGCATCAGTTCACTGGTTTTCTGAATGATGGTTTTCCGGTTTCCCCATGCAAACAGGGCCGCGAAGAATCCGGCCATTTCAATGTCTTGCAGTTTGTTGAACCGATGCGGAATACTGATGGGGTCATCCTGAATGAAAAAAGGCTGATGGTATTCATCAACCTTTTTATTTAAAAAAATTTCGAGTGCTTTTAAATCCTGCTTCCGCATTATCCGATAGCCTGTTTTAAATCTTCTACCAGATCATCAGCATCTTCAATACCCACACTCAGGCGGATGAGTCCGTCGGTTAATCCGGTTTTAATACGCTCTTCTCTTGGAATGCTGGCATGCGTCATAGAGGCAGGGTGGTTGATGAGGGATTCCACACCTCCCAAACTTTCGGCCAGTGAAAACAGTTTGGTAGATTTCAGCACTTTCATGGCGGCATCTACGGAATCATCTTTCAGGGTGAAACTCATCATGCCACCGAAACCGCGCATTTGTGTTTTCGCAATCTGATGGTTGGGATGATCGGCGAAGCCTGCCCAGAATACTTTATCTACAGAGGGGTGTTTACGCAGGAAATGTGCAATCGTGTATCCGTTCTCGTTATGTTGTTTCATTCGTACGTGCAGTGTTTTAATGCCGCGCAGCACGAGGAAACAATCCATGGGTCCGGGTACAGCACCACAGCTTTTCTGAATGAAATAGAGTTGATCATACAGTTCTTTGCTGTTCATCATCAACGCGCCCTGAATCACATCACTGTGCCCGCCCAGGTATTTCGTGGCAGAGTGCATTACGATATCAGCGCCCAGGTCGAGCGGATTTTGCAGATACGGTGTAGCGAAGGTGTTGTCTACACAGAGGATGGCACCGGCTTTTTTCGTGATGGCCGCTACGGCAGCAATATCGGTGATGTTCATCAGCGGATTGGTAGGGGTTTCAATCCAAACCAGTTTGGTAGCCGGAGAGAGGGCAGCGGCTACATTCTCTGCACGGGTAGTATCCACATATTTGAAACGGATGCCGAATTTTTCAAACACCTTGGTAAACAGGCGGTAGGTACCACCGTACATATCCTGTGCGGCAATTACTTCATCGCCTGGGGATAATAACTTTATAACCGCATCGGTGGCGGCAACACCACTGCTGAAGGCCAGTCCGTATTGGCCGTTTTCAATAATGGCATACGCGGTTTCCAGCGCTTTGCGGGTTGGGTTTTGAGAACGTGCGTATTCAAACCCTTTATTTACACCGGGTGCTTCCTGCACATAGGTAGAGGTTTGAAAGATGGGCGTCATAATAGCGCCGGTAGATGGATCGGGTTCGGCGCCGGCATGAATCAGCCGTGTCGCCATTTTCTTGCGTGATAAATCTTCACTCATGATGATTGAATTGAATGGCAAATGTACTGATTTGCTGTTAAGGTGTGTGCAGCATATACGCGGCACAGAGATATCGCCAGTCGAAGTTATCGGCCTGATGAGCATCCATGGGTTTTACCGCTTTTTGCAACGCGGCAGGTTTCAGCAGTTTTTCCTGAACGAGTGATTTTTTGGCTTCATGTATAAAGTCCTGTACGCGGGCGTCGTTCATCCAGCTTTTTTGCGGAGGTTCATAG
>DPFD01000231.1:0-8347 GCA_003534175.1 Chitinophagaceae bacterium | reverse complement strand
GTTTGTTTTCCATGGTTTTTCGGAGTATCCATTTGGTGAAACCGTCCTGAATTTTAAAGGAGGATGGAAGGGAGAATGCAAAATGAACTATATCGGGCTGCAGGAAGGGCAGCCGCACTTCTATGCCGTGGCTCATGGAGTTTCTGTCGGCAAAGCGGAGTAACTCTTCCAACCCGTTTCGCATGGTATTGAAATAGAGGATATCATTGAGTTTGGTGATGATGGGTTTGTGCACGCCTTCCCAATCTCTGCCTTTGGCACAGTCTTTCAGTTCTTTGGTGATGAACGGATGGTTTCTGATTCGGTTGTATTCTGCTTTTTCGAGTGCAATGGCTACGTGCGACGGAAGAAATGCCGCGATAATGTTTCGAAGATCCCAGCGAACCTGTATCCGGTTTTTGGCAATCATCTGCCGTTCTTTTTTATACTTGCCGAATCGATGCCGGCTAATCACTTCCTGTAAATACCAGTGCAGGTATTTATGATATCCGGCAAATATTTCATCAGCGCCCTGTCCGTCTATCAATACTTTCACATTATTGCGTGCAGCCAGTTCAAATATTTTGTATTGCGCAAAAATGCTCGACGAAGGAAAGGGTTCTTCCTGATGATAGGCCATGCGGTTGAAATCGCTCAGCAGTTCATCGGCCGTGGGCGTGGTGGAGATGCAGGGCATCTGCAAGGCATCGCAAACGGTTTGTATGTGAGCCGATTCATCTTTTTCGTATCCGGGAAATACGGCTGAAAAACAGGTGTGTTGTCGAATGGATGCCCCCTTGGCTTCGTGGATATAATAGCTAAGCGTGGAGCTATCTAACCCGCCGCTCAAACTGGAACCGGTGGGCACATCGCTTCGCAAACGCAGCTTTACCGATTGCTGGAGCAACTGGTCGAGCGTGCGTATGGCATCCGATTCAGAATATTTTTTAATAGTTTGTTTATCTACATCAAAATAGGCGGTGATGTGCAGTTTATATTGTGTGGCATCCAGCTTCAGATAATGTGCCGGAGGCAATGAAAAAACGTTTTGAAAAAAGGTCTGTGATTTTTCTGCAGGATTCTGAACATACCCCAGTGCGAGGTAATTCAGCATCATCTTCATATCAGCAACCTTGGGTGTGCCGATGGCCCAGAGTGCTTTCATTTCGCTGGCAAAAGTGAAACAGCCTGCTTCCGCGGTATAATAAAACGGTTTTTCTCCAAAGCGGTCTCTCGCTGCAAAAAGGGTCTGTTCATTTTTATCCCAGATGGCAAAGGCAAACATGCCATCAAAATATCCCGTGCAGCGCTCTTTGTAACAATCGTATGCGGCCAGGATAACTTCGGTATCAGACTGAGATTGAAACGCGTAACCCTGTTTCAGTAAGTCTTCTTTTAATTCCTTGTAGTTATAAATTTCCCCGTTATACACAATGGTATATCGGTTCATATAGTGCATGGGTTGAGCCCCTGCAGGAGTAAGATCAATGATGGCGAGGCGGCGATGCCCGAGTGCGATTACTTCTTCATCACTCCAGTAACCTTCTCCATCGGGGCCGCGGTGCCGTAGGGCGTCGGTCATTAACCGGATGCGTTCTTTGCTGCGCCTCAGTGGTTCGTGGGAAATGATGCCGGCTATACCACACATAAATGATGTTGGTTAAAAGGTGATGGGCAAAATAGTTTTCACATTATCCCAGGCCATCAAGAGATGTGCTCCGTCAGCGGAAGGAAGGAACACCATCGTAAAATCTTCTATGGGAGTGGTTTGCTCTTCAACCGGTATCTCCGCTGTGGCGATATTGGTGGAAGGGTCTATATGCAATCCCCAGGTAAACAGATTGCTGTTGAATTTAATGATCCATTTATCAGGATAAGGAATACAATACATCACATAACGGCCACGGCTAATCGAATTTCCTGCGATGTTCACCTCTCTGAAAAATTCAATTTCGGTTGCTTCATTGGCCCCGAGGCGCCAGGGTATACCGTATTTGCAGATGCTTTGCGGACTGCTCCCGAATACCGGACGTCCTTTCTTATGCGGACGGCTGTAAATAACACGGGCAATCAGCGGAAAGGTGTCTTGTTGTTTCATCCGCTGCATCGGATAATTTGGAGGAAAATAACTTACATCCAGCGGCGACTGATCCAGTGTTACGTAAGGGTTTTTATCAACCGTTGTATTGGGAGGAACCACAATACTGGTAGTAGCAGCGGGTTCTTTTGTTTGGCAGGATGCCATCAGGGATACACAAAAAGCAGTAATCCATAGCAGTTTCATACTGCATATTACAAACTAATTGGAATTGTTACGCGAACATTATCCCACATTATCATCAATCCGGCCGTTTTTCCGTTCTTTTCAAAATAGGCATTGAAGTATTCAACGGGAGTTTCAAGCGTTTGAACCGGCACATCAAAACGGGCTACGTCTTTATCTTTTGAGTATTTGAACGTGCCCCAGCTGTCGGTGTCTTTATTGATGATGATGGTCCATTTATCAGGATGCGGAATTGCATAGAGCGTGTACCTTCCTTTGCGGATGGTGTTTCCCAATATGTCTACATTTTTGAAGAATTCAATTTCAGTGGCTTCATTGGCTCCTAAACGCCAGAGTTTTCCGTATTCAATCAGGTTGCCAAAAATGGTGCGTCCGTTTTTTTGCGGTCGGCTGAAAATAATCCTGGCCAGTGGCGCACCGCTTACCTTGTCCTGTACTTTCAGTAAGGGATAACCGGCAGGGTAATAACTAACGTCTAACGGAGATTTATCAATGGCATCCTGAGCGGATGTGGTGAGTAAGGTGCAACAGGTGAATACGGTTAACAGGATGTATTTCATGGATAATATTTTTTCAAAGATAAAATTCAGCGGTTGTTGAGCAAAGCCAGCTGTTCAGATGCATACAATTTTAACAAAGCAAAAAATTCATCGTACACTTCCCGGATCAGGGGTTTGTTTTCTTTAAAAAGATCGAAAGCCTTGTCTGCCGAATCCATATACAATGCCCGCCTTTCCAGGCCTTGCAGCCCTTTCATCACGCCCCAGTCTTCACTGTAATGATACAGCCAGTTCTGTTGTTTCATATACGGGAACATGGAGTGAAAGGGTTCGGGAAACAGTGCGTGGTGTGCATCGAGCACGCGGTAGGTATGTTGGGCAAATTCCTGCAAGTGCGATTGAGACAGAAACAACTCCGCATCGTTTGCTACAAAATAATCAAACACAATATCGCTGATGGGCGATGCGTATAGCCGGTAATGCGGAGCGAAAACAGACTTTACCCGTTTGGTAGCCGGGTGTTCATCTGTGAAGGTATCAATCAGCCGGTGCAGCTGAATTCCTTTCTGTATGCCTTCGGAATAATTGAATTTATTTTTTCCTTTTACAAAATCACTGATCATGTTGCCCACCAGTATTTCGGGGTCGTTAAAAGAAAGTACAGCGTGGGCAAGAAAATTCATTCGGTTGATTTAAGGATTACACATCAGGGTTTAATTACAGTTTGCAGCCACTGATGCATTTCTTTCAGTGTTTGTTCAGAAAAAGTTTCTTCCAGTTGCAGGTATTCCTGCACGCTACAGGAAGCGCAATGTTGGAAAAGGTGATTCAATCCGGGCAGGATCCTGGTTTTGTAAGAATGAGCCACTCCTTTCTTAAGGGAGTTTTCAATTCCGCTGATGTTTGAGTTTGCTAATACCTGAATATCTTTTTCACCGTTGAGGGCGAGGATGTGCGCGCGTACTTTTTTTAGTACCGGTTGCGGATCGTGTTGCAGAAAATAGCGCATCCAGGAGTCATTCATTTCTTCAGCCATGTTTTTCGCATAAGCTTCTACGTTAGTAGGTGTCTGAAGGTTCAGCAGGTTGACAAAACTTTTATCCATCCCTGAAACATGCTGCTGAATGAGGGCAGTGAGTTGTTGTTGTACTTTTACAGAATCTTTGCCATTTAAAATAGTTTGGGTGATTTTTCTATACATGTTGCCATACAGGTTAGCCTGCACACTGTCTATTCCCGCATTACGGAAAAGGGCAATATTCTGTTCAACCATCAACTCCTGAACGGGAATGCCCGGGCCTGCCAGCAGGATAAGGAATGCCACATCTTTACGTGTAGATGCTACCATGGGTGCAATCATGCCGCCCNNTTCGCTGTGCCCGATTAAACCCACTTGCTTTTTATTGACATCACTCCGGTTCATCAGAAAATGCAGGGCGCCTTCCACGTCTTTTGCAAAATCAGCGCTGGTAGCTCCGGAGAATTTGCCGGTAGATTTTCCTACGCCGCGGTCATCGTATCGAAGTACGAGGTACCCGTTGCGGGTGAAGTAGTCTGCAATCACGGCGAAGGGTTTATGGTTCCCAATTTGCTCGTCGCGGTTTTGAGGGCCGCTGCCGCTGATGAGTATGATGGCAGGAAAAGATGATGCATTGCCCGCGGGTTTGGTGAGCGTTCCGCTGAGAGTTACGTCCGGTGCGGTGCTGTTGAATGTTACTTCCTCTGTGGCGTATGGAAATGGTGGCAACGGTGTTTGTGGTTTTTCTTTCACGGTTACCTTAGCGGATGACATTCGCCTGAGTTTGAACGGAAAGGCAGCTCCCTGAGTGAGCGTGCCTTCAATGGTAGAGTCGTTGATCAAAGTGCCCTGATACGAAAGCCCGAATTGTTTTAATTCAGTGAAAACGGTTTTCTCTGTAAGTGTTACCTGATCCATTTTTATTCCAAAGGCTCCCTGATCAGGACTGTCCATTTTAGCCTGAAACGTTCCGGTGTTGTCTTTTTCAAAATGAAACACCAGGGTTAAACCGGCTTGTTCCAGTTTGCCTTCCCAGCTGGCTAACAGTTTATCCTGCGCTTGGGTTGATTGAATCAGGAACAGGCTGATGAACAACAAAAAATTGTATGATTTTCTCATACGGCAAATATAAAACTAACCCTGCTGAATACCCCGTGAAAGCCTATTTTTGCAAAAATTGACGACATGAAAAAAGGACCGGTTTCAGAATTTATTCAACATCATTACAGACATTTTAATGCGGCTGCATTAATGGATGCCGCCAGAGGATACGAAGCACACATGAATGCCGGAGGTAAGATGATGGTTACCCTTGCCGGAGCGATGAGTACGGCCGAACTGGGTTTGAGCCTGGCAGAGATGATAAGGCAGGATAAGGTATCTATCATCAGTTGTACAGGGGCGAATCTTGAAGAAGATATCATGAACCTGGTAGCGCACAGCCACTACAAGCGTGTGCCGAATTATCGTGATTTGAGTCCGCAGGATGAATGGGACCTGCTCGAAAATCATTACAACCGCGTAACCGATACCTGCATTCCGGAGGAAGAAGCTTTCAGGCGTTTACAAAAACATATTCATGCCATTTGGAAAGACGCTGATGAAAAAGGCGAACGTTATTTCCCGCATGAATTCATGTACAAGATGATCCTAAGCGGCGTGCTGAAGGATTACTATGAAATTGATCCGCGCAACAGCTGGATGGTAGCCGCCGCAGAAAAGAATATTCCGATTGTAGTGCCGGGATGGGAAGACAGTACCATGGGAAATATTTTCGCGTCTTATGTGATTAAGAATGAACTGAAGGCATCAACCATGAAGAGCGGTATTGAATACATGGTGTGGCTGTCTGACTGGTACAGGAATAATTCATCCGGCAAGGGGGTAGGATTTTTCCAGATAGGCGGCGGTATTGCCGGTGATTTCCCTATCTGTGTGGTGCCTATGATGTATCAGGACCTGGAATGGGAAGATGTTCCATTCTGGAGTTATTTCTGCCAGATTTCCGATTCTACCACTTCTTATGGTTCGTATTCAGGAGCGGTACCCAACGAAAAAATTACATGGGGTAAACTCGATATCAATACGCCCAAATTTATTGTAGAAAGTGATGCTACTATTGTAGCTCCATTGATATTTGCCTGGATCCTGGGATGGTAAATGATAGAAAGTGTTTAAACGAAAAGCGGACCTGAAACAGGCCCGCTTTTTTAATTATCAGATCATTGTGTGATAAGGGAGATTATACTAACCTTAACGGGTAGACGTAGGTATTTCTAAATCCCTCACCAGTTTTTCTTCCCGGTTGGCCAGTTCCCAGGCAATGTGAAATACCAGTCTGGCTCTTTTCTCATACAGGGTATAGTTTATTTTTTCCCAGGTATCGGTTGGCTTGTGGTAATCTGATTTCAGCATACCGTCGTAAAAAAATAATACCGGTACCCCTTTGCGGGCAAAATGATAATGGTCGCTCCTGAAATAAATACGATGGGGGTCATCCGGATGATCGAACTTGTAATCGAAATTCAATTTGGTGTGCCGGGTGTTTACTTCTTCGCTTACCGGTTTTAAATCGGTGCTGATTTTATCATGACCAACGAGGTAGATATAATTCAACGTATCTTCTTTCATGCGTTCGGTATCTATTCTGCCAATCATATCAATATTCAATGCCGCGGAGGTTTGATCGAGATTGAAGAATGGATGTTCACTGAAATACCGGCTGCCCAGTAATCCTTTTTCTTCGGCGGTAAACGCCAGGATAACCACCGTTCTCCGGGGGCCAGATCCGGCAGCTTTAGCGCGGGCAAAGGCAGCGCCAATTTCCATGATGGCAACGGTTCCGCTTCCGTCATCATCGGCACCATTGTATATTTTTCCATCGCGTACGCCGAGGTGGTCGTAATGTGCCGTAACAAAAACGTATTCATCTTTTTTATCACTGCCTTCTATTACACCGGCAATGTTTGCGGAGGGCAGGTTCACCGTTTGTTTCTTGTATTCAAAATCAATAGATTGTTTATAGTGCTTACGGTGTTCGCGTGTGAAGGGTTTGTTAGCCGCGATGAGGTTTAACCAGGTTTCACCTTCTGTACCAAAATGTTTGCGTACCAATGCATGGCTGAGTACAGCATAGTTTAGGGGTTTTTCAGCATTGTTCTGCATGATGTACAACCGCGAACGTTCTGCATTGGTTACAGTAGATGACTGAAAAGATTTTTGAGTGGGCGAAACGACGAGTGCCCCAACAGCGCCTTGTTTGGCGGCTACCTGTAATTTTTTTTCCAGCGCCCTGAAGGTGCCCCATGCACTGGGTTCCTTTGTTCCGGTAATGAGATAGGTGCCGTTTTCATTCTTGGGTTCGTCGAGCACCAGCATCACTGTTTTTCCTTTTACATTCAATCCTTTGTAATCATTGTACTGGGCATCCTGGATGCCATAACCGGCAAACACCAAACCGGCAGACTGAAAAACTGAATTTCGGTTATCCGTAACCGGTATAATAAAATCTTCCGGATAATTCAGGCGTTGATTGTTCAGGGAAAGTTCAGCGGTTTCTTTGGTATCATACTTCAGAAGAAAAACCTGCTGATAACTGTTGAGTGTATGCGGTGTGGTTAGTCCGTTTAACTTAAACTGCTGCATCATATACGCAGCCGCCAGCCGCTCACCGCGTTTACCGGCATCACGGCCTTCCATTTCATCACCTGCAATTGCCACGAGGTGTTGTTTCAAACGATCTGCCTGAATGTATTCAGCAAAGGGTTGGGCTTTGTGTTGAGCCACACCTGCAAAAGGGAGCATCCATAAGCATGCGGCCAGCAATTGTTTCATTGGAATGGTTTAATGGTAAAAAGAAAATGAGGTTTAGCAAAACGGAAAAACTCAGCAACTGATTTTGTCAACACGCTGTGAATGTCTTCCGCCTTCAAATGCAGTATTCATGAAAATGTCGAGCATTTTTTCAGCATCTCCTTCGCTTACAAAGCGTGCGGGAATACAGAGCACATTGGCATCATTATGTTTTCTTGCCAACTCTGCCAGTTCCTCTCCCCAACAAATGGCTGCCCGTACCCCCTGATGTTTATTGGCAGTAATGGCTACACCATTCGCACTTCCGCATAACAGTATACCGAAAGCAGCTTCACCGTTTTCAACGGCAGTGGCAACGGGGTGAGCAAAATCAGGATAATCCACTGAGTCACGGGAATAGGTCCCGAAATCTTTGAACAACATATTTTCACCTTCCAGAAAAGATATCAATTCTTCTTTAGTGTCAAATCCGGCATGGTCACAACCTATGGCTATCGGTTTGGAGGAATCAAATGCGTACATGGCAATCATTTTTATTGAATGAGAAGTACGAAGTTACCAAATTTAAAAAGGGTTATCAGCTCCATTCTTTTTCTTCCTTAACCTTTTGCCTTTCAATACGCGAAGCGATAAGGATGCTGATTTCCATCAACAGCAACAACGGTATGGCTACAATTGCCTGGCTGGTCCAGTCGGGCGATGGGGTGATGATTGCCGCCAGCACCAGAATGATTACGAAGGAATAGCGGCGGG
>DPFD01000041.1:501-4292 GCA_003534175.1 Chitinophagaceae bacterium | reverse complement strand
CAAATCACCACCCCAGCATCTGAAGGCAGATGTTTCATCATACCGGAGGATGGCATACATCAGGTTGCTGCCGTGCAAATCGCCACTGGCCTCACCTGCAATGAGATAATAACGCATAGGGTGCAAATTATACCAAAAACAATCAATCGCGCGGTATGAACCGGCATGATATTTTGTATTCTTTACACAGATGGTTTCGGCGATTTTTACTATTTAACCGCTGATTAATCAAATATTGAATTAAACTTTAATATTGATCCAGCAAAAAAAATACACCTCCTGCCTGATACAATATGCTCGTTTGATTGCCGCCACGCTTTTCCTTTGCTGTTTGATTCAGACAAGTGTGCAGGGCCAGTCAAAAGACAACGCATCGGCATCTCAACGCACTATTTACGGACTCGCCAGTTATTATGCTAACAAGTTTGAGGGCCGGTTAACCGCTAACGGCGAAGTGTTTTCTCAATCGAAACTAACGGCTGCCTGTAATGTTTTTCCCCTGGGAACTAAACTTAAAGTAACCAACCTTCGAAACAGAAAATCGGTTATCGTGCGAACCAACGACAGGCTCCATCCCAATACGCGCAGGATCATAGATCTTACCTACACCGCTGCCAGTAAACTGGGGTTCATTCATGCCGGTTTGGCTCGGGTAAGGATAGAGGTTGTTACCGATAAATGAGTGCGTTACCTCGGTATAATTTCTGCACAGGCTCCGCCCGATTGTGGGTAAATAATTTTAGCAAATCATTAAGGGAATTTATCTTTGTAGCTATCAACAAACAACGCATTATGAAGAATATCTACCTTTTGGCGCTGGCAATGCTGTTTGCCGGCGTGGGCTATAGCCAAGCAGATTATAAAAAAATGCCTTCACTGGGTTTCCAGTTTTTTTATAATGATTTCCAAACGGCTGCAGATTTAAGAGCCAATGGTCTGAGTCAGGTGTTGAATGATAAACAATGGTACAGAACCAAGAGGATGAGCCCCGGATTGGCGCTTACCTATCAAAAAGGTCTGACCAATCAAATTGATTTTTCTGCCATTGCCGGTGCCAGTTTTTTACGGTACCCGGTAGGAGGCAACATGGTTACTTCCGGTCCTGAAAATTTATTGCTTGATGTGGTTGCATCTGCAAACTTCAAGCTGCTTAGCGACAAGTATTATGTGAACCCATACCTAACCGTGGGTGCAGGTGCTTCAAAGTATAAAGGATATTTTGCCGCATTTGCTCCGGTAGGTTTGGGCGTTCAGGTTAAGCTGGTACAGGATATCTACCTTCAACTCGCATCTCAATATCGTATACCCGTTACCGATAATGCAGCGTATCACCTGAACCACAGTATTGGTTTAGTAGCACCGGTAAAGAAAAGACCAGCTCCGGCTCCGGTAGAAGTAAAAGTGGTTATTCTTGACCGTGATGGGGATGGCGTAGTGGATTCTCTGGATCGCTGTCCGGATGTTGTGGGATTGGCTGATTTAATGGGATGTCCTGACCGTGATGCCGATGGCATTGCAGATGATGATGACAAATGTCCGGATGTTGCCGGACTAGCCAAATACGGTGGTTGCCCGATTCCTGATACCGACGGAGATGGCATCAACGATGAAGAAGATAAATGCCCCAGCGAGAAAGGTTACGCCAGATATCAGGGATGTCCGATTCCGGATACCGATGGGGATGGCGTAAACGATGAAGAAGATAAATGTCCTTCACGCCCCGGCTCTGAAAGCAACATGGGTTGCCCGGTGATTGCCAAGGAGGTAATCGATAAAATCAATTTCGCGGCTAAGAATGTGTTCTTCTCTACCGGAAGTGCCAAACTGATGGCTAAATCGAATAAGTCGCTGGATGAAGTGGCTGCACTGATGAAAGCAGATGAATCACTCCAGATGCAAATTGATGGACATACCGATAGTCAGGGTTCCGATGAGTTGAATCAGTCCCTTTCTGAAAAACGTGCCGGTGCAGTACGTGATTACCTGATTAGTAAAGGTATTGATGCTTCCCGCCTTAAGGCTACCGGTTACGGTGAAACGAAACCTATTGCTGATAATAAAACAGCAGCGGGCCGTGCCAAAAATAGACGTACAGAAATGACTGTTAGGAATTACTAATCAGACTTCAGATATGTTACAATGAGGGTTGCTTCGGCAACCCTTTTTTATTTCAAGTCCTTTTGTTGTACTGGAAATTTCTTTGGTGTGATAGCATTGCTGTCTTACAACAATTCAAGCAGCAAAGGAAGTAGGGGCCATGGTATTGCGTGAGGTGGATTGATTCTATCAACGTGCAGATTCTGCAACGGGTTACGGATAATAAACAAACTGTCTGCAAGAGGTTGAGGTTTGAAAAATCAGGTTGTCGGGTATTCGTGAACGATAGTATTAACTATGTATCAATGGTTAAAGCATGTCGGGTATTACTTATACTGATATTCAATAGTGCCCAGTAATTTACGGTTTCTGTCGTATGCTTTTTCAGCTGTACGGAGTCCGTTTTCATAGTGATACTTCCAAATCGTAAAATCAGTAGAGCCTTCAATCGTTGTCATCTGAGTGAGTTGTCCGCTTGCATTGTATTCAAATAAGTAATCCGGAATCATTTTCTCGGTGTACTCATTCACGTGTACAATGTCGGTGATTCGGCTTTTACTGTCGTAATAGTAATAATATTTTCTGCCGGTTTTAGTGTCTTTTTCTATAGTAATATTGCCCACTTCATCTTTCGAAAAAAGAATCAGGGTGGTATCTTTTTGATTTTTAATCAGCCACATCTTTTCCGGATAATAATCATCACCATATTCATACAAGTGTTCCTCGGTAATGGTACTGATGTAATCTTCATCGGAGGAGATGATGGTGGAATATGTTTTCAACAACCGGTCGCTTTCATCGTAACTGAAGGTGTACAGCGCGCTGGAAATTTCAGAGGTGTCTTTGGTTTCAATCAACTGGCCCTTGCTGTTGAACTTTGAAACAGACAACATTGGGGCTGAATAGGCCGAACGGCTCACCAGCGTGCTGGTTTTGTAATCTTTCGACAGTTTCTTTTCCATGAAAAAACCTTCACTGGCTGTTCCATCTGCTTCTAAACTCTTAAACCGGATGGTTCGCACTTTTTGCTCCTGATACGCCGCCATATTTTGCTGTGCCTGGCGGTTGCTGCTGAAATCCTTATAAAAATATTGTGCATGGGCCGGCGAAATCAGTAAAAAAGAGATAAAAGCAATGAAAAGTATTCTCATCATCGGATGGATATATTTATAATTTTTGCCGAAGTTAAACAAGGTATTTGAAGGCGGAAACATCCTTGCCATTAAACTTTAGTATTTTTAACAGAATTCGCATTCGTTCGGGGAGATTTAACATACAATCCCGCCAATTCGTGGCATTCAGGTAATGGGTAGCGAATAGCCGATTAAAATTTATTTTTGAGTAATATATAGTTCCTATGCAAACGAGCGACGCTTTTTTACGACTGGTGAAGATAATGGATGAACTGAGGGCTAAGTGCCCGTGGGATAAAAAACAAACCATTGAAAGCCTGAGGCACCTCACCATTGAAGAAACTTATGAGTTGGCAGATGCCATTACCTCCGGTGATTACAACGGGATTCGGGAGGAGTTGGGCGATTTGTTGCTGCACATTGTTTTCTATGCAAAAATTGGAACTGAGCAAAATGCATTTACGTTAGATGAAGTGATTCATGGAGTGTGCGATAAATTAATCAAGCGCCATCCGCATATTTACGGAGATGTGCAGGTGAGCGGTGAGGAAGAAGTGAAAC
>DPFD01000041.1:0-490 GCA_003534175.1 Chitinophagaceae bacterium | reverse complement strand
AAACTGGCTGAAGGAAAGAAATCTGTACTGGGCGGTGTGCCCAAATCTCTTCCTGCACTCGTGAAAGCCATTCGCTTGCAGGAGAAATCGAAGCAGGTGGGTTTTGAATGGAGCAACACGGAACAGGTGTGGGATAAACTCCATGAAGAGTTGGATGAACTGCAAGCGGCTATCAGGAGTGGTAACCCCGATGAAATTGAAGCAGAAACGGGCGATGTGCTTTTTTCCATGATCAATCTCTCCAGGTTTCTTCAGGTAGATGCAGAAAATGCACTGGAAAAAACCAATCGTAAATTTATGAGCCGGTTTCATAAGATGGAAGCCGCGGCCGGAGCTCAACAGAAACAGTTGCATGACATGACCCTCGAAGAAATGGATGCATTGTGGAACCAAATTAAACACCAGGAATAATCATTGAGTTACGCTGAAACAAATACTTTCAATAGCTTTTTGTCGCGCCACGGTTATTTGCTGGCAGTGACTGCCTGGT
>DPFD01000199.1:4156-5341 GCA_003534175.1 Chitinophagaceae bacterium | reverse complement strand
CATCTATCCCCACAATCGTATAGGTACCCGCAGCCAATCCGGTGAACGTACCAGAATTTTGCAATGGGCCGAGGTTAATGGAATATTGATACGGAGGTGTTCCTCCGGAGGCTGTTGCCGTGATGGTTCCGGTGCTTTGTCCGCATAAGGTTTGAGTAGAAGTAGCATCTAATGGTAACCCATCCTGACGTGTTACGATGATGGTATCTGTGCTGAAATAAGTAGCTGCGGCATCGGTAATACTTTGCCACCGGGTGCGTACCACATAAGTAGTGGTGGTATTGGGGGCAGGGCAAACGTTCGGAAATGCTAAACCAAGATTGTTGGCATCTATACGGGTAGTGTCACTGGTAGATACAACTACTCCGGTGCTAAGGTCAATCAGTTCAGAGGGACCGCGAAAAATCGAAGGCCCGTCTCTGGGAACAAATCTCCAGATTTCATTCATGCCTACGGTACCCCATGGAGCATCAGACATGCGTCGGTTAGGTACCATGATTCCAAGGTTTCTGGCGAAATTCTGTAGACCAACCATGGCATGGCCATCATTCCACGTGGTNNAATGTATACCTCGATTAACCCTGAAGATTCATGCAAAATAATCTGGTGTGTATTTTCAATAGAGGCAGTACAGTTAAACAAGGGTAACTTAAAAAAACTCAACACCCATTTACGGGTGGGGGCTGTTCCAAAAGTATTGTACTTCACTTTCTGCGTTGGAGAGGTGCCCGTGGCAGGATTCAAATCATGGTAAGGCCCCATAATGAGTGCTTCATCATACAAGGTGTTGGGAAGATTGCCTTCATCATCCCAATGCGAAAACCCTCCGGCCAGTGCGGTATTAAACGACACATAACCATTGGTACTAACAATCAGATTGTTATATACAGTTCCATAAAATGGAAAGGGGAAACCTATGGCTATGGAATTTGAATACGTATCATCCACGGTTAGGTTGGCAGATGGGCCGGGGCCGCCGGGATCTACCTCCGGATAACAAGCTGCTACACTGGATACATCCCCAATTTTATAGTTTGAGGCCTGAGAGCGTAAGTCAGGTATAGTGGCGTTAATGGTAACACAGGGCGTACCACAGCCCAATTCAATGATTCGGGTACATGTGTAAGAAACGCCTTGAGAGTAGAGGTTTGAGAACGTAAGCAGACATACTGCGAACACCAGAAA
>DPFD01000199.1:0-4140 GCA_003534175.1 Chitinophagaceae bacterium | reverse complement strand
TGTAGCAATGAAATTACCACTTTTTTAGCGAAAACCGGGTAGTTTTTTAATATTGATTATTAACACGTTGTGTATTAACTTCTGTATGTGCCGTATGAAATACCTGCAGCTGTACGCGTATTCTGTTTGAAGGCCATTTTATCTGGCTCGTCTAACTTAAAAATCATGTGTGTATGGCCTCGGCAGACACTTTTTCCTTCCAGTAATCCAGCAGGTCAGTGAGGCTTTGCTCAATGGGTATTTTGGGGGTCCAACCCGTTTCAGCGTGCAGTTTGTCGTATGAACCTATGATTTCCTTGTTTTCAGAAGGGCGAAGATTATGGGGGTCTCTATGGCAGGTAATTTCTGTATCAGTGANNGCTTTGCAAACAACTGTATCAAGTCTTTCAGGCGGTAGCCTTTATTGGAGCATACATTATATGTTTCTCCCTGTTTTCCGTGTAATAAAAGCTGATAATAAGCCTGAACCACATCACGTACATCGGTAAAATCACGGATGACCTCAATATCACCAACTACCAACTGAATGTTTTTGCTGCCATTGTTCAGTTGCATGGAAATCTGTTTGATGAACGAACCAATAACGAAGTTTTCGTTTTGGTACGGACCAATATGATTGAACGACCGCGTATGTGTTAGATTAAGTCCAAAGTTCTTGGCGTAAATAGAAACCAGGTTGTGTTGCAACACGCGAGCAGCTCCGTACGGACTCACAGGGTTTGTGCAGTAGGTTTCTAATAATGGCAGTTGTGAGGCCTCTACCTGGCCATATTCTTCTGCAGAGCCCACAGATAACATCCGGCAGGGGCTTTGCAATTCACGCAACGATTCAATGATGTTCAGGAAGATGCGCGTGTTTTCCGCCACCAGTTCACCGGGTTGATGCCAGCTATAGGCTACACTACTGCGGGAAGCGAGGTGGAGGATGTAATCAGGATTAAACTCCTGAATGGCTGTTTTTACTTTTGATTTATCAGTAAGATTAACCTGTTTAAATGTAGTATGTATCTGAGGAAATGCGTCTTCTGAAAAATGAGGCTTGCGTGAGTTATAAATGCCCAACACAGTGTACTGCCGCTGGTGTGTGGCCAGCATCTCCATGAAGTGTCGTGCAACAAATCCGGCAATTCCTGTAATAAATATTCTCATGCGTTAGTGTAATTCCTTTAGAGTATCTGCAGCCTTCCTTGCAATATTACTCCAATTAAAAGATTTATAGAATTCAACGGAGATTTTTTGTGAATCTTTTGCATTCAGCACATAATTACTGAATTGATCCCAGTTATTATCTTCAGCAATATATAATTTATCTCCGGTTAATACATCAGAAACGCCCGCAGCACCTGTTTTAGTACTTACCACCGTTAATCCGCTCTCCAAGGCCTCCAGTATTTTAGTTTTAATTCCTCCCCCTTCCAGTACCGGATTCAGAAATACATCCGCCCCAAGGTAATAGGGTACAATATCCGGCACAAAGCCCGTATAGGTAATGTTTGAACCCATTTTTTTGATAGAATCTTTCATTGATTGTGACAGATGGCGTCCGCATATCAATATATGAAAAGGTTGTTGAGCACTGTTGAATTTGGGGTAGAGGTGTTCTATGATGTACTGAACAGCCTGCTGGTTGGGTGCATAGTTCAATGCTCCGGCAAACAACAGGATGCGGGCATCGGGGGCGATGTGGTGCTCCGACTGAATTCGCCTACGGGCAGCATGCCGAGCCTCATCGGTAGGGGGCTGGTTTTGTTCCACCCCGTATGAAATGGTATAACACTTTGCGGGTTTTAATCTATAGTGCGAAATAGCCCAGGCACGATCTTCGTCCGTAATGAACCAGTTCACATCCGCTTGGCGGTGCACCCATTTTTCGTAGTTCCATAAAATGCCCCACCACCATTTTCCCAGGGACCGGAAACGAAGGGACTCTATATTGTGCGACCGAACAGTGAGTTGTATGCCTTTGGTTCGTTTCAGCCATACGCCCGCCCAGCCCATGTACGGATGTTCGATGATGAGATGCCGGCTGTTGGCTGCCAGCATGTATTGGTATATGCGGGAAGGTAACTTTGGGTTCAGGTATCGCCAAATACTTTTTCCTAATACCGGAAGCACTTCTACCCGGTAGTTTTCCGGAGGCTTCCCATTCTCCACCGTAAGTATCTGCACCTTCACATGCTCATTCAATGCCTGATGCAGCAGTGTAATGGCCCGCCTGCCGCCATTGTCGGCCGGAAATAAAGCATAAGGTGCAATTACTGTTACCTGCATGAGGAGTGGTTAAGCCATTTTTCCTGTTTCGGTTTTGCGTTTACGTCCGATGTTGATTTCCAGCGCAACCCATACCAGGAACAACAGGAATACCAGCCATCCTGTGATGGTGCTGATGGTGTTGCCCAGGTGATAGATGTTGGGCTCAAATCGGAAAGTGATTTCGTTTTTACCCGCCGGAATCACCATGGCCCTGAGCACATAGTTTGCCTTCACATAGGGTGCCGGTTTGCCGTTGATGTATGCTTTCCAGTCTTTGTAATAGATTTCACTGAACACGGCAAGGTGCGGTGCGGCAGCGTCAGACTGATAGTTGATTTCATCATTGTCAAACTTAACCATACGGATAGACGAAGTACTGTCTGCCGGTTTAAATTCCGGTACCTTATCTTTAAACGAGGCATCAATCACAGCAGTTTGTGCAGGATCCAGGCCGGTGAGGGCCTTCATTTCTTCTACCGGTCCGTTCACCCATTGTGCCGATTGTACAAACCATACATTGCCCAGCGCATCCGGATTCTGGAATGCCCGTGCCCCGCTGCCATCGTTCTGAATAAAATATTTTGCATTCAGCATATTGAGTACGGCCATGTTGGGTCGGCCACTGAGCTGATAGGCCATCAAATCGTCGTATATGCCCAGCTTGGCAGGATGGTATCCTCCGATAGATTTATGATAATATGATGTTTTGGATTCATCCAGTCCGGCAGTGTTAAACACCCTGAAGTTCGGATCCGGATCACTCAGGATTTGTTTGTCTGCTTCCGTTAACGGGAAGGCATTTTCCTCATATTTATCCTTGTACTCAAAACTATATTCGTTCAGGTATTTCATTCCCAAACCCAACTGGTCTATCAGGGTGAGCAGTAATATTCCGCCAGACATAATCAGGGCACTGATTTTATTTCGAATAACCAACACCGTTAGTGCAGCAGCTATCAGCACAAAAAGAAACGAACGCAGTATGTCAGACATAAACAATGCCGCCCTGTCTTTTTGCATTGCGGTTACAAAAGCCCGCGCCGTTTTCTGCGCATCGGGTTGTCCGCTGATATTGAAATAGAAATCTTCATAAAGCTGATTGTCTGTTAAGGGCCTCGACTTTTGGTAAAGTTCCATCAGTTTTTGTTCCATGTCATTACCACCTTGCGCAACAATCTGGTTGAATTGGCGTGTGCGTTCACGGTCTTCCTTACTGAAATCGGATGAGGCATACACACCCAGGGCGAGCACAAATACTCCTGCGGTAGTGAATAAAGCATACTTCACTCTCTTCCATGGGAACGTTTGCTTTTGTTCCATCAGCGCGTGAATGGTCATGGCTGCCAGCATCGGGAAAATAATCTGCGGTATCACCAGTGTCATAGTGGGTACCCTAAACTTGTTATAGAAGGGGAAGTAATCAAACATAAAGTAATTGAAGCCCGGGAGATTTTTACCCAGCGCCAACAATATGCCGATGATACATATCGTAAGCATCCACCATTTATGTTTCCCATCGAGCAGGAACATCCCGAGGATAAAGAAGAAGCACATAACGGCACCGAGGTAAACCGGTCCGTTGGTAAAGGGCTGGTCGCCCCAGTACAATTTAGTACTTTGATTTAAAGCATAGTTGTCAGCCTTATCTTCCGGCACATTCAGTTTTTCTGTAAGGAATTTGCCAACATTTGATTTTGAGTCAATTTTAGGAAAAACATAAAACTCACCATCTTTCTCACCTACGTGTGTACCATAACCCATCACTCCCGGGAACATCAGCGATAAGGTTTCAGTTTTTCCGTAACTCCACATAAAAGCATAATCTCGTGTAAGCCCTACCGTTTTGCCGTCTTTAATCTTATCTTTTGATTCTCCCGCGTCCATCAC
>DPFD01000026.1 GCA_003534175.1 Chitinophagaceae bacterium | reverse complement strand
ATTTGCATTTTCATAGGCCGTAAAATATAATAACCCATTCATCTCGGTAAACCAACCAGGGTTGCTACTTGATACCCCTGGTTCAATATCCTTTACCATCACGGTGCCTGCTGCCGTACTATCACTTTTCCAGAGCTCTACACCATTGGTACCATTATGGGCTACAAAAAACAGCATCCCATTTAAATTGTGTAATTGTTCCGGGTAACTGCCCGTAGCACCGGGCCTTATGTCTTTTACCATTACAGTACCCGCCTCTGTACCATTGCTCATCCAAAGTTCTGAGTTGCCGAGTTCATTATCCGCAGCAAAATATAACAACCCATTCACGTCGGTTAACCATTGAGGGTTTCCTGCACCTATACCCTGGTCAATATCTTTTACCATTACAGTACCCGCCGCAGTGCCATCACTTTTCCAAAGCTCAGTACCGCTATTACCATCAGCTGCACTGAAGTACAGCACACCGGCAACATTGGTTAAATATCGTGGACCACTTCCGTTAATGCCGTTTTGAATATCTTTTACTCTCACGGTGCCGGCCGCCGTGCCATCGCTTTTCCAAAGCTCATCGCCACTGCTTCCATCATTGGCGTTAAAAAATAAAACCCCGTTTACTTCAATTATTTCCAGCAAATTAAAACTATTGCTGCCAGTATAAATATCTTTCACCATCACGGTACCTGCCTCCGTGCCATCGCTTTTCCAGAGCTCCATACCATTGGTTCCATTATTGGCTGCGAAAAATAATAATCCATTTGCATAGGTTAGGTATCTCGGAGCACTTCCGATGTTTCCTGCATAAATATCTTTTACTATTACGGTGCCCGCTGCCGTTCCATCGCTTTTCCAGAGCTCATTACCATGCACACCGTTATCTACAGTGAAGTACAACAAACCATTTGCATTGGTGAAAGCAGAAGGGTTGCTGTTGGTTGCTCCCGACCGAATATCGATCACCATTTCAGTACCCGCTTCTGTTCCATCACTCTTCCACAACTCTGCACANNGTAGCTCTGAAATATAAAACACCGTTTACATTGCATAGGGCAGATGGGTTACTGTTACCTGATCCCGTATTAATATCTTTTACCATTACGGTGCCTGCTTCCGTACCATCACTCTTCCACAACTCTACACCATTCACTCCATTGACAGCCCTGAAATATACAACACCATTTACATTGGTTAACTCAGTCGGACTGCTGTTATTGGGGCCGGGGTTGATATCTTTCACCATTACAGTACCCGCTTCCGTACCATCACTTTTCCAAAGCTCAAAACCATTAATACCGTTCGAGGCAATGAAAAATAAAACACCGTTTACATTGACTAATCCAGTTGGTAAACTGTTGTTTTCTCCCGGGTTAATATCTTTTACCATTACAGTGCCAGCTTCCGTGCCATCACTCTTCCATAACTCCGCACCATTTGCTCCATTATCAGCCATAAAATATAAAACGCCGTTTACAGTCGTTAAATTCAAAGGGCTGCTGTTATTTAAACCAGGAAAAATATCTTTCACCAGTGTTGTACCTGCTGCTGTGCCATCACTTTTCCAAAGTTCCTGTCCTGTGGCACTGTTATAAGCCACAAAAAAAGCTGTTCCGTTCACATCGGTTATACTTTCAGGACTGGAAAAACCAATCCCGTTAGTGGTGTTAATATCCTTAACCAAAGAAAACGGCTGCGCAATAACGTGGCCCGAAATAATTAGGTTGATCGTAAACAGCAGCAGGTAGCTCTTCTTCATGAATATAATTTTTGGGTGAAAATGATGTTCCAGAAACAGGAACATCAGGGATTTAGATGGTACAAGATACATGATTTTGTTTATTCATATCATACATCCATGCATTAGTCTGAAGTAAATTTATCATTTGGGTAATTTCTTAAGCAGTATTACAGGTTTTTTATGATGGTAATCATCATGAAAATTCTTTTTATATCAATGATGGCAATGATTCACCACTTTCAATATTCATCCCTGCAGCATCATGTAAAAATTATGAGCGTGTTTATTCAAGTAAACCCGGATACAGACACAAGGGGTTATCATCTACTTTTCGCATACCCGTGTCGATTATCTGAAATCACACTAACATCTATACGATACCGTTAGGTCTGTTTTATAATTTTTTGCTCATTATCCTTCAGTGATAGATTTTATGTTCCGCTATAAAAGAGAATAATTAGAATACGTATTTCTAAATATGGATATCGCACAAACATTTTCATTCGTATCTAAACGTTTAAAAACATCTTTTATAAAAAATTTTGCCGAATTTTAAATAGGGTGGGCACGCAGTGCCCCGTACTTTTGGGGGTAATGTGAATTTTTTGTGTTGAAATAACCGCTCAAAAAGATATACTGCAAAACATTTCCATTGTTAAACTGAATAACCAATTGCATCCGCCATCCTGAGCAACCCGTGCTTCTATTTTGCTCACCCGGTTCCTAGCCGTGTAAAAAGGATGATTCCTTTGTGTAAATGAGCCAAAGCACCTGCCTCAATCGTATGGATATCAGTAAAAACGCACCATTCCGTTTCAAGATTAAAACCCCGCGCCAGCAATCACCTTTACCACTAGCGCTGTTATATACCAATCACACGGCCAAACCTCGCCTCTCCCACACCTATTTTGATATTACCATTTCCTTTTATAGATTTGCACTTGCAGTGGCGGATTTGTTTATTGTTCATCCACTGCATTCAATCAGGAATGAACTAATAAACGAGCCTATTCGCATACTTCCGCGTACAGATTATCGTTTATATCTCACCTGAACCTATTTTTCATCCGCTAAAAACCGGAAAACCACAAGGTTAGTATGAAATCATTACGCGAGTGTTTGCAGGAACGCATCCTGATTATTGACGGGGCCATGGGCACCATGATTCAACAACATAAACCCACGGAAGAAACCTACCGCGGCGAGCGCTTCAAAAACTGGCATACCGATGTAAAGGGAAACAACGATTTACTCAGCATCACACAGCCCGATATGATTGAAGGCATACACCGCCAGTACCTCGAAGCCGGTGCCGACATCATTGAAACCAATACTTTCAGCAGCACCTCTGTTGCCCAGGCCGATTATGATATGCAGGAACTGGCCTATGAACTGAATGTGGCCTCAGCACAATGTGCCCGCCGGGCTGCCGATGCATTCACCCAACAAAACCCCGATAAACCACGCTTTGTGGCCGGTGCCATTGGTCCGCTCAATAAAACATTATCCCTTTCCCCCGATGTAAACAACCCCGGGTACCGCGCCGTTTCTTTCGATGAAGTGGTAACGGCTTACACCGAGCAAATTAAAGGACTTACAGACGGCGGCGTGGATATCCTGCTGATAGAAACCATTTTTGATACCCTTAATGCCAAGGCCGCCATCTTTGCCGCAAAGGAATTCTTCCGTAACAATCACCTGCCGGAACTGCCCATCATGATTTCCGGTACCATTACTGATGCAAGCGGACGTACCCTGAGCGGACAAACCCTCGAAGCTTTTTATATTTCAGTGATGCACGCCAATCCGCTGAGTGTGGGTTTAAACTGCGCCCTCGGCGCTGAACAAATGAGGCCACATATCGAAGAACTGAGTCAGATTGCTTCCTGCTTTACTTCAGCCTATCCCAACGCCGGCTTGCCCAATGCGTTTGGAGAATATGATGAACAACCTCATCAAACTGCCCACATCATTGAATCGTGGGCAAAAGAAGGTTTCCTGAATATTGTAGGCGGATGCTGCGGCACCACCCCGGCTCATATTCAACACATTGCTCAATCCGTTGCAGCCTTTGCTCCTCGCCCGTTACCCGTACTTGAAAATATTTAAACCCTGTTGGTATGTCGATCGATCAAATAACTATAAAACCCTATCTGCGCCTCAGCGGGCTGGAACCACTTATCGTACGGCCCGAAACTAATTTTATTAACGTAGGGGAAAGAACCAACGTTACCGGTAGTAAAAAGTTTGCCAGACTGGTACGCGAAGGCTTGTATGAAGAAGCCCTTTCAGTGGCTCGCCAACAGGTGGAAAACGGCGCACAAATCCTGGACGTAAATATGGATGACGCCCTGCTCAACGGGGTGGAAGCCATGACTACCTTCCTCAACCTGATGCAATCAGAACCCGACATTGCCCGTATTCCCATCATGATCGACAGCAGCAAGTTTGAAATCATTAAAGCAGGGTTGAAATGTGTGCAGGGGAAATGTATTGTAAACTCCATATCCCTTAAAGAAGGCGAAGCCGCCTTTATTGAACAGGCCAATATCTGCAAAAGTTTTGGCGCTGCGGTAATTGTGATGGCATTCGATGAAACCGGACAAGCGGATACCAAAGAACGCAAAATTGAAATTTGTAAACGAGCGTATGATATCCTCACCCGGTAGGTGGGATACGCTCCGCAAGACATCATCTTCGACCCCAACATTTTTGCAATAGCCACGGGAATGGAAGAACACAATAATTACGCCGTGGATTTTATAGAGGCAACCCGCGAAATTAAAAAACAAATGCCTTTAACGCGTGTAAGCGGTGGCGTTAGTAACGTATCTTTTTCATTCCGCGGAAACGACCATGTGCGGGAAGCTATACACAGTGTGTTTCTGTTCCACGCTATTAAAGCGGGTATGGATATGGGTATTGTAAATGCAGGACAACTGGTAGTGTATGATGAAATTGAACCTCAACTCAAACAACTGTGTGAAGATGTTATCCTGAACAGAAACAATGAAAACAATGAAGCCACCGAAAAACTGATTGCCTTTGCAGAAACCGTTAAATCGCGCGGAAAGGAAACGGTTAAAGATGAAAGCTGGCGCAATGATACGGTGGAAAAAAGATTAGCCCATGCCCTGGTGAATGGCATCACAGATTATATTGATGCAGATACGGAAGAAGCCCGCATGAAGTATCCTCGGCCGCTGGATGTAATTGAAGGTCCGCTCATGGATGGTATGAATATCGTGGGAGATTTGTTTGGATCCGGCAAGATGTTTTTGCCCCAGGTGGTGAAAAGCGCGCGCGTAATGAAGAAAGCCGTTGCTATACTCACCCCGTATATTGAACTGGAAAAGGAAGAAAAAAGAAAACAGGATGTTGCCGATGGTAAGGATGGTTCTGTTCAGGGTGCAGCAAAAATATTGTTAGCCACTGTAAAAGGAGATGTACACGATATCGGTAAAAATATTGTAGGAGTAGTACTCGGATGTAACGGCTATGATGTGGTTGACCTCGGCGTAATGGTTCCTGCTGAAAAAATTCTCACCGAAGCACGCAATCATAAAGTAGATATCATTGGCCTGAGCGGATTAATCACCCCTTCGCTGGATGAAATGGTTCACATTGCCCGGGAGATGAAAAGAACCGGCATGAACATTCCGCTGCTGATTGGCGGCGCTACTACCAGCCGCATGCATACAGCCGTA
Organism: Chitinophagaceae bacterium; assembly: GCA_003534175.1. GTDB lineage: Bacteria > Bacteroidota > Bacteroidia > Chitinophagales > Chitinophagaceae > Ferruginibacter. The sequence continues at coordinate 25,654 of DPFD01000026.1, read as the reverse complement.
AGAATTGCACAGGAATACGATCATGGAGTGGTGCACGTGCTGGATGCCAGCCGTAGTGTAACCGTTACCGGTAGCTTAATGCAGCCGGAGCAGCGTGATACATTCCTCAGCAACATCCGCGGTGAATATGAAAAGCTGAAAACAGATTTTAGTAATAAGCAAACGGCCAAGCAGTTTCTTACGTATCCCGAAGCGGCTAAAAACACCGCGCCCATTGAATGGGAAGGGTATCAGCCGGTGAAACCCACATTTACCGGAACCCGCATTTTTGCTGATATTGAGCTGCAGGATTTAATGCCTTATATCGACTGGCAACCCTTTTTCATTGCATGGGAAATGCACGGTAAATTCCCTGCTATATTGAGCGATGCAGTAATCGGAGCGGAGGCAACGAAATTGTATAACGATGCCCGCAACCTGTTGAAAAAAGTAATAGATGAAAAGTGGGTGAAAGCTCATGGTGTCATCGGATTCTGGGAAGTGGCTAAAACGGCTCCCGATACCGTGGAAGTTCAACACCCCGAACATCCAATACGGTTGGAGTTTTTAAGGCAACAAATTAAAAAAGCTGCCGGTCAACCCAATCTGAGTTTGTCTGACTTTATTCGTCCGCACACCTATGGCACTGATTATATGGGTGCCTTCTCCGTAACCATTCAGGAGCTGGATGTATGGGTGAAAAAATTCCACGACGCACAGGATGATTACAATAAGATTATGTTGCAGGCACTGGGCGACCGGTTGGCAGAAGCTTCCGCAGAATACCTGCATGAAAAAGTACGCAAGGAGTATTGGGGGTACAGTGCCACTGAATCTTTCTCCAACGAGGAACTGATCCGCGAAGCCTATTCCGGGATTCGTCCGGCACCCGGATACCCGGCCTGTCCTGACCACACCGAAAAATATAAACTGTTTGAATTGTTGGGAGGAGAAGCTGCTACGTGCATTCACCTGACAGAATCTCTGGCCATGTCACCGGCATCGTCGGTTTGCGGATGGTATTTTGCACATCCTGACAGTAAATATTTTGGCGTAGGGAAAATTGACCGCGATCAGCTGAACGATTATGCGCAACGAAAAAACATGTCGCTGGAAGAAGCCGAAAGATGGCTGCGCCCGATATTGGAATGATAAAAGCATTGTACCTTAACGGTGTGATACCATTCATCTAATCGAATATGCGTACACTGTTCCTAATAGTATTGATTCTGATCTCAGGCACATCCAGAGGACAGTCGGTGTACATTACACCGTATGGACAAAAGTATCATGCCGGGAATTGCCACACGGTAAAAAATGTATCACATCAGGTTTCGATAGCTGAAGCAGCAAAAAAAGGATTCACCCCCTGTAAAGTATGTAAACCTCCATCGAACAGTCAGAGTGTACTTAATAAACCTCGCGGTACCTCCACCACAAAGCAATGTAAAGGAATAACGAAGAAAGGCACCCGATGCCAGCACATGACAAGCATTGCTAACGAATATTGTTTTCAACACAAACCTGAATAAAAGCGTGTGATTGGCCTCTGCATACGCAGATGAAATAATACATACAATTATGTGTGACTGCAAAGGCTTGTGGCCATCAGAATGATTTCTATTCCTTTGGTGCGTGCAGTTTGTAATCTATTGAAATCTGTTCAATGAATTCAGTTTATAAATAACAGAAGCGGTGTAAGTTTGCGAAAAGAAGAATGATGCGCATCATCACTTACAATGTAAACGGCATCCGTGCAGCGATACGTAAAGGTTTTCTGGATTGGCTTCAAACCAATCCGGCAGATGTTATTTGTTTGCAGGAAGTGAAAGCACATGAACAGGATATTGATTCAAAAGCCATCCTGGATGCCGGATATCACAGCTACTGGTTTTGTGCCGATAAAAAAGGATACAGTGGAGTGGGCATCTTAAGCCGAACCGCTCCCGATAAAGTAATCACCGGCAATGGGGTGCATCAAAGCGATATGGAAGGCCGGGTGATACGTGCCGATTTTGGAAAAATATCCATCCTCAGTGCGTACTTTCCATCAGGTACCACCGGAGAAGAACGACAGCAGTACAAATATATATGGCTGGATGAATTCATGGAGTACATCAGTCATTTGCGCAAAACCAGAAAACAACTGATTGTGTGCGGAGATTACAATATTGCCCATCGAGAAATTGACATTCACAATCCGGTTTCCAATAAAAAAAGTTCGGGGTTTTTGCCGGAAGAACGCGCCTGGATGGACCGTTTCATTGCCTCCGGATTTGTAGATTCTTTCCGGGAACTGAATCAGGAACCACACCATTATACGTGGTGGCACCAGTTGCGCCCCTCCACCCGATTGGAGAATAAAGGCTGGAGAATTGACTATATCATGGTTAGCGAAAACCTGAAATCATCCATCGTTGCAGTAGATATTTACCCACTTGTGAAACACAGTGATCATTGTCCGGCCTACCTGGAATTAAACCTGAAATCATGATTATTTACAACGTTACCGTAAAAGTAGAAACCTCCATTGCCAACAACTGGCTCGAATGGCTTAAGGAGGAACATATCCCTGAAATCCTTGCTACCGGCTGCTTTCATGATGCCAGTGTATTACAGTTGATGGAACCTGTAGATGAAGAGGGCGTAACTTATGCCATACAATATAAGGCACATTCAGAATCAGATTACCAACGTTACATCAGGGAACATGCCGGGATTATGCGTCAAAAAGGACTGGATCAGTGGGGCAACCGCTTCATCGCCTTTCGTTCGGTGATGAAAGTTATTCACTAATTGTGCAAAACAAAAAAACAGGTGTTTTGTCAATTCGGCTGAATTGTATATTCCTTCGAAAACCCCGCCAATACAGCACTTTAGAAGAAACGCCGAAAACGCCCGCCTGTAAAGGGTTTCAGCGAACAGGCTTTTAGGGGTATCGTATTTTTACCATATCCATATCCTCCCAAACCTTTATTCCACAAAGGTTTCAGCCGGTCGGGCCCTGTGAGTAATTTTAAAAAAAATATTTTGTTCNNTTCCACTAAAAAAAATTCAAATTCACTATTATGAACAAAGCAGAATTAATTGCAAAAATTGCTGATGATGCAGGCATCACCAAAACACAAGCTAACGCTACCCTGGACTCTTTTATTGAAGCAGTAACCAAAACCCTGAAAAGCGGTAACAAAGTAACGCTGGTAGGTTTCGGTACTTTTTCTGTAACTAAAAGAGCTGCCCGCAATGGCCGCAACCCACAAACCGGAGCGGTTATCAAAATCAAGGCTAAGAAAGTTGCAAAATTCAAAGCTGGAAAGGAATTGTCAGCTAAGTTGTAATTCCCCTTCAAACGAATTAAAAGCAAGGCGCCTTTTCGTGTCTTGCTTTTTTTAATCCAACACTTAAACTTCCATATATGGGACGCGGAGATATCAAAACCAAAAAAGGAAAAACTTTTGCTGGTAGTTTTGGCAAGGCCAGACCGGCAAAGCCTGCTGCTAAAAAAGCAGCTCCTAAGAAGGACGCAAAAAAATAACCTATAGAACCTTTTAGTTCAACTACCGGAATGATACCCTCATTTCGGTTTTTTGTTTTATGGAGCCAGGCGGCAGATCTCCCACCCGCTGCGGGTTCTTTCATACAACACCCGGTCGTGCAACCTTCCGGGGCGCCCCTGCCAGAACTCAATGCGCACGGGCTCTACGCGATATCCTCCCCAATGTGGCGGGCGCATCACTTCTTTTCCTTCAAATCGTTTCTTTAATTCTTCAACATTATGATCTAACACTTCCCTTCCGGCAATTACTGAACTTTGTGGCGATGCCCATGCACCGATGCGGCTTTCTTCCGGACGCGATAAAAAGTATTCATCGTTTTCAGCATCCGTTAACCGAACCGCATCCCCTTCAATGCGCACCTGCCGCTCCAGTTCCTTCCAAAAAAATACGAGTGCCACATGATGACTATCACTCAGGTTTTGTCCTTTATGGCTGTTGTAATTGGTGAAAAAAGTAAACCCCTGTTCATCCACTCCTTTCAAAAGCACAATGCGTGCGTGCGGACGATGATTGGCGTCAACCGTTGCCAGTGTCATCGCATTTACTTCTTCAATTTTACTCTGATGCGCTTCATGAAACCAGGTTTTGAATTGCTCAATCGGATCTGCATGCACATCCTTTTCATCCAGCTGCTGAAGCATATATTCTGTGCGGATACCTGAAATATTTTTCATCCCACAAAGGTGATGCATTTACACTAATATAAAAAAAGCGCTCCGGGAGCGCTAAGGATGTAAAGGTTCAGGAGTTTCCTTTGGTTTTATCCTCAATCTTCTCCTTCCAATCATTCAGCCCTTCCTTGAAGTTGTGGGATTTATCCCTGAAAATTATGGTAACTACCAACAACGCCAGCGCCGCCAACAATGCCAGGTAGAAACCGAAACTAATCATGCCGCTGGCAAATGGATTATCACTTACTTTAAAATAATTGATAATCATAAGCAGGGCCGCTAATGCTGAAGCAACAATGGCTAACATCCACATAGGTCGATCCAAAGATTTTTCCTGATTGCCCAAAAAGGCAATAATACCTCCTGCTAAAAAGCAAATAAATACTAGAATTCCGTTTCCATGCATGCCGTTCTGGCTGCTGCCCATTCCCAAAAAGGAAATTTTAAACCAAGGCATAAACATGGAAACGACACCTACTGCTGCAGCAATAAGCATCCATTTTCTCTGTTTGTTCATTGTTTGAAAATTCATAATTGACAGGTTTTATGATAAATATATCAAATATGTACAGTTTCTGCAACTATAATTATGATTTGCAGTTTTGTAACACCTAAAGATTGGTGCTTCAGTATGAAATGTTTCTTGAAAGAATATTACATTTAGATGTTTAAGATTTCCATCACCTCATGCATAAACATCTCCTCTGGATACTTGTATGTTTTATTGTACCCTCCTATGCTCAAACATTGGAGAAGCGAACGTTTGTACACAATAACATTGAAAGAAGTTACCTCGTATATGTTCCGGAGTTGTATCAACCCGACATTTCGGTTCCGTTGGTAATCAACTTACACGGCTTTGGTAAAGATGCTGCGTATGCTGCCCAACACCGTGATTTTCGTCCGCTGGCTGATACTGCAAATTTTATTGTGGTATATCCCAACGGTACACGGGAGAAAGTTACCGGCAACAGGTTCTGGAATTACGGAAAGGTTATGGGATCTGAAGTTGATGATGTAGGTTTTCTTGAAACTATGATAGATAGCCTTGCAGTACAATATAACATCAACTCCAAACGCATTTACGCAGTGGGAATGTCGAATGGCTCCTACCTGTGCTATCTTCTTGCCTGTCGTAGCAATCGGTTTGCAGCCATTGCTTCAGTAACCGGTTCGATGTCAGTGAAAATGTTCAACCAATGCACCCCACAAACTCCAATACCGGTCTTACATATCCATGGCACCAAAGATCCAATCAACCCTTACAAGGGCAACTCATCGTCTAAAGGCATTGAAGAGGTGATACAGTTTTGGGCGCGGGCAAACCAGTGCAATGCGCAACCCGTTATTGAAACACTCGATAACATCCATGAGAAAGATGGCGCTACCGCGCAACGTATTGTTTATACTGACGGCATCCGCGGCAACCGGGTGGAACTGATAAAAATCATTGGTGGCGGACATTCCTGGCCCGGTACAGGAAAGAAAACAATGTGGGGTAAAACCAGTAAGGATATTAACGCCACAGCAGAAGTGTGGCGCTTTTTACGCAACTTTGAAAGGAGTGATTGATCATCAGGAATGAATATGGTTTATTTGAAACATGTTTTAAACCTTACGGCAAACACCAACATGAATATTCAGTAAATCAAATTGAATGAACCCCTCATACCTATTACGAAGCTGGCAGGAGCACGATGCGGAAAGTCTGNNACGCAAATAATTTTAACATAGCCAGATACATGACGGATCAGTTCCCCTATCCGTATACGTTAGCACATGCGCACACTTTCATTCAGATGGCTATGCAACACACCCCTGCACGCATCCTGGCCATTGAGGTGGATGGTAATGCCGTAGGTGGAATTGGTATTCATTTGCAGCAGGATGTGATGCACAAAAATGCAGAACTTGGATATTGGCTCAGCGAGGCATACCGGGGCCGTGGAATTATGACAGAAGCTGTGAAGGAGATGGTGGATTACGCTTTCGCTCATTTTGATATCATCCGCGTATATGCGCGACCGTATGGTAATAATAAAGCCTCGCAACGAGTACTGGAAAAAGCCGGTTTTGTACTGGAAGCCCATATTAAAGGGAACATCATTAAAAATGATGAAATGCTGGATGAACTGATCTATGCAGTCAGAAAATAAAAAAAGAGGTTGCCGGATCCGACAACCTCTCTGTAATCATAGAGCTCTATTTACTGTTTCAGGATTTTTCTGATGATTCGTTGGCTTCCCTGAATGATTTCCGCGAAGTACACTCCGGGCTTTAAACCTGCTCCTACGGTATTCGGCTGATTGGGTAAAAGATTGCTCCCCAGCAATTTTCTACCCTGAATATCCGTGATGATTACCTGAATTTTTTCATTGCTGTTTGTACGGGCAATGATGTTGAATACATCGTACGACGGATTAGGAAATATTTGAGCGTTCAACTCCGTTTTCTGAGTTGTTTGTTTAACATATTCCGGCACATCTCCGGCAACCACACACTCAGGCAGTTTAACCTGGATGGTGCGGGTATTTCCAGAACTACATCCGTTTACACCAGTTGCAGTAACGGTTCCAGCCAGTGCATTGGATGGATAAGCAACCAAAATACTCAATGTGCCTTGTCCGCTTACTATAGTTGCACCCGCCGGTACTGTCCACCATACCGAAGTACTTCCCGAAGGCATGGCAGCTAAGGAGTAAGTGAATTGTCTGTCAGGACACGCCTGAGTATTCGTAACTGTAATTGCACCCGGTGCTCCGGGAGACAGTGTGCTTACCCTCAACACACGTGGTGTACTCACTCCGCATCCATTGCCCGCGGTTACTGAAATACTTCCGCCGGTAAATCCAACAGGATACCTGAAAGAAATTTGTGCAGTACCCTGACCGGAAACATCGGTTGCGCCGGCAGGCAGCGACCATACATATTCTGTAATCGTTGGATCACTGCCTACAGTGTACGTTGCCAGCGATCCGGAAGGACCCACATACTCACATACATTTACAGGACCGGTGATTAATCCCGGAGTAGAAGGTTGTTTGCGTACAACCGACAGGTTCCGCACACTGCTGACTCCGCAGTTATTTACAGCCTGAACACTTACTGTTCCACCCGTAAATGCGGCACCATAGGTAATAACTACTACGGTATCGTTTTCGCCTGCACCATTCGGATGTACTACCGATACGGCACCCGCCGGGGTTGTCCAGTTATAAGCCGTAGCTGCATTCACTTTTGGAATGGTATACGTAATGCCGGTGGCTGTAGCAATCGAATTACATACATCATCTGATGAGGCTACAATAGGCTGAGGGGTAGTAGGCCCCTGCGCCAGCAGATAGTATATAGAAAGCGCACTGTTGCCACAAGGCCATACGGCGTATACCCGTAACTGTTTGTTGGCACTCGCTCCAAAACCGTTATTGATGGTTATGTTGATGCTGTTCGTGCCCTGTCCGCTTACCAGGCTTACCGTAGGCGGTACCACCCAGTTGTAAGACAATACACCCGGCATATCAGGTACTGAGTAAGTAAGTTCCTGCGTTGTTCCTTCAAAAGGACATACATTCACCACTCCGGTAAACGGACCCGGTGCCGGCATGTATGCGAAGCTTACATCAATGGTTTGGTTGGCATTTACATTGTTGAATGTGTACGAGGTTACCGCTCCTACTGAACTGCCGTTCACCAGTACATCTGCCACTGCATAACAAGGATCAGCGGTAATGGTGTATGTGATGTTGCTTCCCTGAGAAACAGTGGTTGTTCCCGAAGGAGATATGCTTCCACCTGTACCGGCTGATGCAGTAATGGTGTAATCGTTTGTACCAATGGCTGAGAAGAATGCAACAATGGTATGGGTAGTACTTACATCACTGAATGTATAGGATGAAATTGCACCATTGGAAAGACCGTCTACCAACACATCAAAAATTACAAATCCCGGATCGGCAGTGATGAGGAAGGTTTGATCATCTCCACAGCTTACCGATACGTTTCCGTTGGGTGAAATACTTCCGCCGGCATTGGCAGATGCAGTGATGTTGTACGTTCCGGCGTTGTCATCCACCAAACCATTACAATCATTGTCTTTGCCATCACACAATTCAGGGGCACCCGGATATACGGTATTATCCAAATCATCGCAATCCAGGCTGTTGGTTACATAACCTGCCGGTTGTGTACAGGATGCTAGTGATGTATTTACATCTCCAAATCCATCACTGTCTGCATCCAGATACCAGGTAGGGATAACACCTTCATCTACCTGTCCGTCGCAATCATTGTCTTTGCCATCACACAGTTCAGGTGCTCCGGGATATACGGTATCATCTGCATCATCACAATCCAAACTATTNNGTTACATATCCGGTAGGTTGTGTGCAGGAAACGGTTGTAGTATTTACATCACCGAATCCATCTCCATCTGAATCGATATACCAAGTAACGCCACCATCTTCATCAATTTGTCCGTCACAATCATTGTCTTTTCCATCGCACAATTCAGGAGCACCGGGATACACGGTGTTGTCGGCATCATCACAATCCAAACTATTNNGTTACATATCCGGTAGGTTGTGTACAGGAAACGGTGGTTGTGTTCACATCACCAAATCCATCGCCATCTGAATCGATGTACCAAGTAACGCCGCCATCTTCATCAATTTGTCCGTCACAATCATTGTCTTTACCATCACACAACTCGGGTGCACCCGGATAAACCGTGTTGTCTGTATCATTACAGTCTAGGCTATTGGTTACATACCCTGTGGGTTGAGTACAGGAAACTACAGAGGTGTTGGCATCCCCATACCCGTCACTATCTGAGTCTATGTACCAGGTTGCACCAATGCCATCATCTACCTGACCATTGCAATCGTTGTCCTTTCCATCGCAGAGTTCAGTAGCGCCGGGATACACTGAGTTGTCTGAATCGTCACAATCATCATCATTGGTTACATATCCGGCAGGAGCGCTGCAGGCTGTGGCCGTTACATTGGCATCTCCAAAACCGTCACCGTCTGCATCTCTGTAGAAGGTTATCGTTCCGGCTCCGTCATCAATTGTACCGTTGCAGTCATTATCTTTTCCATCGCACAATTCAGGAGCGCCGGGATACACTGTATTATCTGCATCGTTACAATCCAGCGCATTCGAAACATAGTTTGCAGGTTGTGTACAGGCCGTTACTGAAACATCCGGATTACCAAATCCGTCGTCATCACTATCGGCATACCAAACTGTTCCGATACCTTCATCTACTTGTCCGTTACAGTTGTTATCAACACCATCACAAACTTCTGTAGCGCCAGGATAGATTTGGTTGTTGTTATCATCACAATCCAGATTGTTAGTAACGTAACCTACCGGTTGATTACATGATACGGTAGATGTGCCCGGATCTCCAAAGCCATCGTTATCATTATCGGCATACCAGGTTGCACCAACGCCTTCATCTGTTTGTCCATCACAATCATTGTCTTTTCCATCACACAATTCAGGTGCGGTTGGGTAGATGCTGTTATCTGCATCATTACAATCTGTATTATTTGCAACACCACAAGGTGTGGGAGATCCGGTTCCGTAACCGTCGTTATCATTATCTGTGTAGAGGAACTGTGTATCATCACAATCGAGGCTATTGGTTACATAACCGGCAGGAGGTGTCGGGTTTCCGGAGGTGATGAAATTATTCACATCTCCAAATCCGTCTCCGTCTGAATCCAGATAATACACAAAGGCCTGAGTCATGAACGGATTGGTATCTCTATTGGTTGTACCGAAAGTAAAAAATCCGAAATCACTGTTACCGGTTGCTGAGGATACCGTTCCTGAGGTAGATCCCGTAAATGCGCTGTTGCCCTTATCCTCCCACAAGCTGCCGGTCCAGCGGGCAATACGTACACTCGCAGGATCCGTGATATAATTAGCAACTCCCGGTGCGGGATCATTAAATGCAAAAGTGAGTGTGGGTGTTGAAGTGCCTGCATCGCGTGTAATCTCCCAATATTCAAATCCTGTAATTTTTTGCAACGTACCTGCCCTGCTCGAAGTATCCAGAGATGCATCATCCGGATTTTCCGGAATGTACTGAACAGAAAATGCACTGCCCGAAGCCGGAGCAGTCATACTTACAGGAGCATACAACACACCGGAACCTACAGGAAAAGTGAACACATCGTTACCTTCCTTTTGTACCGTCAATACTGCATGACTTGCAGCAGAAGCGCCGGAGTGTGAGGCATTATCATTAAATATAATTTTGGCAGTAGGCGTTAGTGGGTCGGTGGTGAGTTTACCCGATTGAAAAGTAAGTGTATTGTTTATCCGCACATCTTCATTCACTACCAATTGTGGCGTATTCAATGTAAGGAAGTTGATGGTATTGCCATTCATTGACAATGAACTACCTGAGGGAGCAGAAAACAATGCGCGGCCAATAGTAGCGTTGTTATCCACCAATGTTACATCGCCATTGTATGTGTTTTGAAATGTAGCAATGGAGAATGCTCCGGAACCTGTTCGTTCATATCTTACCAGTCCATTATACACATTGCCGGTACCTGCATCAGAATCATAGTAATTGTTGCTTGAAGTCGAGTAATGGCGCACCTCTCCGTTAAACACAGAACTTCTAACGTAGGTATTATATCCGTTCGTTGAATTGGTAGCAGGACTGATATAGGTGTTGCCGGTGATTTCGCAATTGTATAATGTTCCAAAATTGCTACTTCCAAATTCAACCAGGGTGATATCTGCTATTAATGTATCGCGTGTTAAGTTAAATCCTCTGGAGTTGTTGATATAAATGGAGCCGCCACCTGTTTGATTGATGATACGCTGTATTTCAAATAAAGACGGTGCAGCATGTGTGGAATTAATGTTGATTGAACCCGCAATTATGGTGCTGGTTGTTAGGTTTCCAATACTCACATTCGATTGGCTGTTGGAAGTATACGTAAAATTTCCGCCTACAGTAGCACCACTGCTATACAAGCCCACGTTTCCGTTCCCTACCCTGTTGAAGGTAACGTTTCCTCCTACATTCACTGCTGAAAACAAACTGAAACCAACAGAACCGGTACCATTCAAAGTAACGGATACATCACCACTGATAGTAAATGGCTGATTGGCATTATCACCAATATATAAATTCCTGTTACTATTCATTGTGAAGCTGACATTCCCATTCACATTGGAATTGCGCATATAAAAGTGATATCCATTGCCTCCTGAAGAAAAATCTGAACAACTCAAATTTCCTGTTAACAAGTTATTGTATACGGTTCCGAAACTAGTGCCTTGAACATTTTGAATTGAAATTTGATTCAAAACCAGTGTATCGTTCGACAGATTAAATCCTCTGGTACCATTTGAAAAAATATTTCCCCCTCCTGTTTGATTGGTGACTCTTTCCATTTCAAACAATCCGGCATTTGCATTATCAATGTTTATATTAACACTGCCTGTAATGAGGGTTTTAACTGAGGGTACTCCAAATAAATTGTTTCCTGTTGAGGTATTATTATAAACAAAATTTCCATTGATGGTTGCACCTGAATTGAATAAATCCATCGCTCCGCTACCGGCACACTGTACAGTTACATTTCCGTTGTAGGTAGATGCGCCAAATCTAGACAAATACACATCTCCCGTACCATTGACGATTACATTCAATGGCCCGTTAAATATATTTCCTGCACCAACGTCATCTGTCTCTATCAAATCAATATCACCGTTTCTTTCAAAGGTTACGGAACCTGTTAAAATATTATTTCGTAAGTATGTATGATATCCACTCCCAGATGTGGATGAGTCAGCAATATTTATGGATGATGCCCCAATTTGATTATTATACAAATAAGAAAAATTGGTGCCTCTAAATCCCCGAATACTTAAATCACTCAATAGAAGTGTATCATTTCTCAGGTTAAAGCCATAAGAGTTCTTCACGTCGATAATGCCGCCGGATGTATTATTGATGACACGTATCATTTCAAATACATTCGGTAAAGCGTTGTAGTCGGCATCAATATTAATAGTGCCCTGAATCAATGTTGGGTTTGAGGCATTTCCTATTCGTATGGCGCCATTTCCGATGGGGTTGGTAACCGTTAAATTTCCTGAAGCAGTACCTCCGGTATTGAACAAATCCAACAATCCACCTACCGTACGATGAACCGATACATTCCCCTGATAGGTTGAAGCACCAGAGTAACTTGTCCATAATGCACCGGTTCCTCCTACATTAAAAGTGGCATTACCCTGAAACAAATTTCCAATCGTTTCACCTTCATAAAACGCATTGCTTCCGGTTAGGTTGATTACAATATCGTCTTCAATAGTTGACCCCCCCATAGAAGTGTAATAACCGCTGGTGCTATTGTTTATATTGAGGGTAATTAATTGCGTACTGCTTTTCAGTGTAGCTCCGTTAAAGTAAGAAAATCCGACAACATTCGTTACAACACTCAACTGAAAACCGTTGAAATCGAGTGAAGAACCGGATTGCATGTCTATCCTGTTAATGGTAACATCTGATGCCAATACAGGATAATTATCGAGGCCCCCCGGTATAATTACATTTCCTGTATTTCCAGGCACCGCATTCCCGCTCCAGTTGCCGGGGGTGTTCCAGTCTGTGCTTAGGTTACCCGTCCACGTTTGGGCGTACAAGGTGCATGCCATCAGGCAACACAATAGGATGAGTACATTCTTTTTCATGTAGTAATGTTTAAACTGTTTTTTGAATAAAAGGAATGGATTCAACCGTAGTTGCAGGAAAGATGCGCATCTTGTGGAGCGCTATAAAAGCAGGTAGAGGTAAGCCGGCATCATTCTGTAGAAACCCGGAATTGACCCCAAATAGACATCATTTTACCAATGGAATAAATAATCCTTTTGGATTATCGCTAGCATCCGCACTTATTTATTAATTTGATGTGCGATTGATTTTTTGTACTGCGTGTTTTGAAACTTACATTCCACCATATCATATTTGTGTTCACCACGTTGGCTTTACTACTCACGCATCATACTCAATCGCAACATCTTAAACGTTTCAACAGCTTCCGCTACAGTGTAAACGAAGGTTTATTGCAAAGTACCATTACTGATTTGGCCATTGATGGAAACAATATCTGGTGGATTAGCTTTCCAAATGGTATTCAGAAGTTTGATGGCAAAGCATTTTACACCATCCCGGTACAGGAACATTTGCCCGATGATAAGTTTGTACTGTTTCTAACCTGTAATAACGGAGATGTATTGTTTAGCCACTCCAAAGGAATCAGTAGGTACAATGTACAGCAAGATTATTTTACAACCCTGTACACATTCAATCAAACACAAAAGATTCCACCCCGGTTGTTGGGTGAAGCTAACCAGATTGTATATATATATATGGAAGATGGCACCCTGAACGGGATTGATGTAACACAAAAAAAGTTGGTTCGATCAAAGCCAGGTTTGCTTCCTCCATTTCAGGGAAACATACAACATCCGATTCCGTGGGCGAGTGGAAAAATCATTTCCAATAACACAACCTTCCTACATGGTAACGATGTCTACCAGTTGAATATCCGGGATTTTTCAATGGATAAGATCTCTCTACCATATTATATATCCCGCAACACATTGGAAATGTTGACACAGGATGCATGGATAATTGCATCTAATCAAAATGTAAACCCTCTGAAAATAATTAATGTAAAAACACAATCTATACAATCCCCTACAATCCGCGGCATAGCTCCCATCCTTCCTGAATTTAGTTTATTGCACCGCTTAAAATCAGATGCACTGATTTATATTGATGACAACCGAATATTTCAATTAGATAAAAATCTTTCAATTGTAACACACGAATGGGTAAACTTTCAAAACAAACCCATTTTGGTAAACACCGGGTTGCGATTTATTCGTGAGGATAGGTTCGGCAACATCATCCTTGCTACTATGCGTGAAGGAATTATAAAAATTGTGACCAACCACTTACCGGTGAAGTATTACGGACTGCCCGCATCATCGGGGAATCATATTCTCAGTGTGTATCCTGACAAAAAAAGAAACCGTGTGCTCGCTGGCACGTCCGGCCATGGGTTACTCATTTTTGATACCTTACAACACCTCACCAAACATTTGTATTCATCTCCCGGAAAAAAAGAGGGGCTCTACATAAACGCCATTACGGAAACTCCTCAGGGTGATTATTTACTCTTTACCACCCACAAAAATGAAGCATACTGGTTAAGTGGTCAGTTGAACGAATTAAAACATATACCTATTGACCTTCCTACAGGATCTTCTGCCCACAATCCCGGATACTTTGGCAACTTTCTATATCGGGATGCACATCGTGCACTGATTCAATCTCAGGGAACTTTGTATAAAGTTCAAATGAACCCGCTCAAAATCACCGAGCATTTTTTCACTGATTTTTATGCCATGAGTGGTATTTGCATAAACGACCAGTTTGTATATCATGTAAACGATACGCTTCACTTTTGCGACACCCTCAACTTTACAGTAAAACGGAAGCAATCGCTCCCTCATACGGGATATGTGCGTTGCTTCCTGTTAGATAAAAATTCTAATCTTTATATCGGAAGTAACAAAGGTGTTTTCAAAACTGATACGACCGGAAAAATTATTTGGCACATGGATAAAAACGACGGGTTGCCGGATGAATGTATTTATGCCATNNGTTGTATGACAACAACGGAAACATTTGGTGCAGTTCAAACAAAGGTGTATTCCGAATTGGAAAAGATAAAAGCATCCTGCAATTAAAAAAAGAGGATGGTCTACAGGAAAACGAGTTTAATACCAATGTAGCAGCTATGTCGGCCGATGGCGAACTTTTTTGGGGTGGTGTAAATGGTGTCAGCAGTTTTTATCCGGATCAACTCGGTATAACAGAGGAAAAAGTGCGTTTATTCATTACCGGTATACGAGTTAATAACCGGCCGTTAGAAACGGATTCTGCATTGTGGAACATTACACGCCTAAAACTGAATCACGATCAAAAAAGTTTATCATTCGATTTTTTAGCGATGGGCCCCGGAAATCCGGATCAATACATCTATCAATATAAAATGGAAGGCGTAGATGATCAATGGATTCAAAATGACGGTAATCAAACCATCCGTTACTTTTTGTCTCCCGGTAAATACAGATTAAAACTCTATGCATCCAGGTTCTTTAATAAAGATGCCGTACCCTTAAAAGAAATTAAAATTACTATAGATCCACCTTTTTGGAAAACCTGGTGGTTTATACTTTCTGTTAGCACACTCTTACTTACGCTTCTTATTTTTTCTATTAACCGGTATAACCGGCAAAAATATCTTGGAAAATTGCAACAGTTCGAAAACGAACGCAAAATTCAACAGGAACGGGAACGTATCTCGCGGGATTTACATGATAACATCGGCGCGTTTGCCAATGCGGTTTTGCATAAAGCAGAAATGCTGCAGTTACAAAAAGAAGAGCCAATCAGAAAGCATATTATGGAAGATCTTAAAACTGCTTCCAAAGAGATCATTGTATCATTAAGAGAAACGATCTGGGCCTTCAAACAAGCAACTTATACTTCAGAAGATTGTATGCTAAGGATCAAAAATTTCGTACAGTCCTTAACGAGATATTATCCTCAGATACATTTTTCGATCAATGATCATTCTCCTTCTGAATTCACTCTGCATAATACACATGCATTAAATCTTGTGAGGATCATTCAGGAATCTATTACAAATTCTGTAAAACACGCTCATGCAAAACATATCTCCATCCACAGCTTTAGTGAAAATAACATCTGGACAGTAACCGTATCCGACGATGGTGTGGGATTTGATGAGCAAATTGTTCAGCACGGGGATGGTTTGGATAACATGAAAAAGCGTGCTGCAGAATCTGAATTTGAATTTGATATTTTATCAAATCCTGAGACAGGCACAACAAGCACGCTTAGGGTATTAATTAAAAGCCGTTAGTCTTCAATCCGTGGCTGGGTGTAGGATTGTTTTGCCGGCACGGTGTTCGCATTTGTATTTCGGCCGCGCCACCACATTCCAAAACCTGCAAGAATAAGTATCACACCAAGAATGGTTGGAAGAGTTGAAAGAAAACTGCCGCCTGTTTTGTAGGTTAACACGGCCTTGCCAAAACTGTCCTTCTCAATCTTTCCATTTTTGGCATTATCAGGAAGAAATATCTTTTGTGTTTGTTCGATCAAACCACCGTTGGTTACCAGAGTGCTTGTCATTAAAAATGTACGGTCAGTTAGTTTGCTGATATCAGGATCTTTTGTTTCAAGTTCAGCGATCCATTTTCCATTCTTATCAAGCGTAACAACGCCTAATGCTTTGATGTGTACTTTAACCGTACGCTCCATCTCATCCTGATCTACTTTAAAATCAGTGAGATAATATTTCGGCATTTCCATCTCCATTGTTCTCTTAAATGAAGACAGATTCAATGCAGTTGTTTTTTTGAAATAATCCCACTGAGATGCAGTCATCTTCATACTTACAGACATGGTTGCGTTGCCCAGTTCATCTATCTTAAGTTCAATGCTTTGTTTTAACGTAGGAACATTTTGAGCATTGGAAATGCTTAGAGAAAAAACCGCGAATAATATTATTGCAATGTATTTAAGCATGATAGTTTATTTAATGGTTCCCATAATGTTTGTCAATGTTTGTACATCCTGCTGACTTGCTTGAGTTGCACTTGCAAGAATGAGCGCATCAATGCCGCCCGATCCGTTTTTCATCACGGCTGTCCAATTGTAAGTGATCTGAGGATAATAAGATGCGCCATGATAAATCAAATATTGTCCCGCTTGATTTGCGAACTGAAACTGAATTCTTCCGTACTGTCCAAGGAAATTTGAAAGATCATTCAACGCATTGGTTGCATTATTAAAGCCTCTGAATTTATAAACTTCAACCTGTGCATATGAACTTGGGGAAAGCACTGCACCAACATGATGTTGGTAGCCGCTTTGATTTCCTGCATATTTCCAGTTGGAAGGATAGCTGAACGGAATTGGACCGGAATAAGTTTTGTAATTGGAACCGCCTCCACCTCCACCGGAATTGCCACCGCCTCCGCCCCCGGAATTGCCACCACCGCCTGAGTTTCCGCCACTGCCACCACCACCGCCGGCATTGCCACCACCATCATTGCCGGTATTAGAAGCATAACTTGCCTGAGGTGTAAATGATTTTGCGATCTCATCAATTTTTTGACGGAGATAGGTATCATCTTTAAGTTCCATTGCAACTGCACCATTCTTCACACACTCCCTTATGTCGATCAGCATGTATCTGTCATCTCCCATTTGTGCTTTTTGCATGAACTCCTGCAGTTGTTTCATACCTGCTTTAAACGCATCTTCAGCAGATGAAATTCCACCCAATCCTTCACCACCAATTCCGGTTGATTCTATAGCATAATAATTTCCATTCATTTTAAAACCCGGGTAAGCATGACCGGGAATCAGATATATAACAGGATCCATACCGGCTGCCATCATGATGGATGCATGCACAAGACTCAGTTCTATACACAAACCTGTTTTACCGGTGATAACTTCACGCGGCAAACGAATACTTTGAACAAGAGAACTCACATCATTAGCTTGTACAGGCACACCGGCTGTTCCGCTGTACACCATATGGCTTAACAACATACTATTGTAAATGCCCAACATAAATCGCACACCTTCCTCATCTTTATTCATCACGGATGCCGCCTCTCCCTTCAATATTTTTTCTTGAATTTGCTGTGTGTAATACTTGATGATAGGATCCTCCGGAGTTACCAGACATGATAGTAATTGCATGTTATCAAACAACTCACCGTTAGTACGAATTTCATCCATCGGAATACTTGAATACAAAAATTCATTTCTTCCCAGCATTTTCAAATTGAAACTTTGCTCCTCCGTAGAAATGTTCGCACCCTTTAAACGAATGTTTACATTTTGTTTTGATGAGGTGGATTTCTCAATAATCTTCTCAGGAAAGGACGGAAAACAATTAACGGTTACCGATTGACCAGCTAAAATTTCAGGAAACTTTTTTATCGTTTGCCATTCATCAATAAAACCCGGAACCTGATACTCAACTTCAACATTTCGTGCATTGTGCATGCTGTTGTTTGTCACCAGCATTTTGAATAAACTGTATTTTCCACCCAAAGCATTTTCATCTGCATACACTTTATAAATGGATGGCATGATCACCGGTGCCGGTTGAATTTTTAATTCCAGAGTTGCCGGTGAAAACATGGCAAAAATGGATTTGTAAAATATTGCGGTCAATCCGACCAAAACCAAAACAATAGGAACAACAGGCAGTTTACTTTTTTGTGACATGCGTATTAATTAAGAAGTGGCAAATGTTAGGGTGGATCAGAAATGCAAATAAACCCGATTAGTATTTTGTTACATATAATCCTTTTGGATTACATACTTCACTCATTTTTAATCAATTTTTTATATACAACTTATTGTAACACAACGTTTATTTTACTAAATTCATAGTTTAGAAACGCATTGCACTAACGCTCCACTCGTACACGAAGTAATCCGTATGGATTATTGTTTATGAAAATGTTTAATAAGACTTTTGCCCGACCTGATGATGAAAATTGCGATCATAGACGACAAAGCGGGAAACCGAAATATCCTAAAAGAGAAATTGTCGTGTCATCCTGAGTTCAACATTACACTCGTAGCGGAAAACGGAAAAGATTTTCTGGAGAAACTCAGAAGTTTAGCTGATGATATGATTCCGGATGTTGCGCTGATGGATCTGGAAATGCCGGAAATGGATGGCGTTAAAAGTATCGCGCTCGGAGCGGCATTTTTTCCAACGATAAAATTTGTTGTGCTGACCATCTTCGATGATGAAGAGAAAATTTTCAGAGCCATCAAGGCCGGTGCGTGCGGCTATTTATTGAAGGAAGAAAACTCTGACACCATCGCCTCCATGCTTAATCATATGCATGAAACCGGCGTGGGGCCTATATCTCCGGGCATCGCGCATAAAATCTTACAATCAATGCAAAAGAAAAGTATTGAAGAACATGCAGGATCACCGCTGAAATCCATTGCGAGCAATTTCGATCTCACAGAAAGAGAACAAGAAATTTTGCAATTGCTGGTGCAGGGGCTGCTTTACAAGGAAATCGGCGCTAAGCTGGATATCAGCCCGAATACCGCCAAAAAACACGTGATGAACATCTACCAGAAACTGCACATCAACAGCCGCGCGCAGGCTATGTACCTCATCTATGATAAAGGTTTGCTGTAAAAGTTTTTAAAGACGGATTGAAAATCTATCTTTGCCAAAATTTTCGCATGCTTCCTAAGTACAAACGTATCCTTCTCAAATTATCCGGTGAATCATTAATGGGCGATAAAAATTTCGGGTTAGACTCTGAAGTTATTTCTCAGTATGCCCGTGAAATCAAACAACTCACTGAATTGGGCGTACAGGTGGCCCTCGTGATTGGAGGCGGTAATATTTATCGCGGTATGAATGAAGCCGAATCGGGTATCGAACGCGCCCAGGGCGATTACATGGGTATGTTGGCTACCGTGATCAATGGTATGGCCCTGCAGAGCGGACTTGAAAAGGAAGGGGTGTACACCCGTTTGCAGAGCGCCATCAAAATGGAGCAGATTGCCGAACCCTACATACGCCGCCGCGCCATGCGCCACCTCGAAAAAGGACGCGTAGTTATTTTTGGTGCCGGTACCGGTAACCCCTACTTCACCACAGATACCGCCGGTTCCCTCCGCGCCATTGAAATCAAAGCCGATGTCATTTTGAAAGGCACCCGGGTAGATGGAATTTATACTGCCGACCCCGAAAAAGATCCTAACGCCACCCGCTTCGAAAAAATTTCCTTCGCCGATTGTATCTCCAAAAACCTGCGGGTAATGGATATGACTGCTTTCACTTTATGTATGGAAAACAACCTGCCGATTGTAGTGTTTGATATGAACAAACCCGGCAATTTACTGCGTGTGGTTGCCGGAGAAAATGTAGGCACACTCGTGTCGTAACCACCTGTTTCTTCCCCACAAATTGATTACATTTGAGAAAGCTCCGGCATGCTTTCAGAAAAACAAATTCAGCAAATCATCAGTGAAAATGAATTTCTGCAGATTCAACTGGCAGATGCCAACGACATGTTGCATCAGCGGGAAAAGGAATTAACCATGCTGCGTGAAACCGCACGCCAGGCTACCGAACTAAAAAGTACGATAGAAAATCAGCTGGAAGAACTCAGTTATATGCAGCACCTCCTGGGTAAGAAACAACAGAAACTGGAAGGCGCCGGTCAGCGCGAAGCCGCTATGGAAGATGAACTGCTGCAGGGCATCCGCATGGAGAAAGAATATTATACCCTGAAGGAAAAGCTCGACAGCTCCATCGCGCAAATAGATGACATCAACCAACAGCTCGACGAAACCGCCAATACCTTCAAGGAACTGCGTGATGCCAAAAAGAAAATCACCGAACTGCAAAGTCAGTTAGATATCACAACGGAAGAAAAAGAACTGCTGCAATACGAACTCGATAAAATAAAAAAGCAGCAGAATCAGCAAAGTGCCTAACATTCAAATCATGAATGGCACTAATCACTTTTACTCCGCAAACCCATTGTGGTTTTATGTGTGTTTTATTTAACCACGGAGTCCACAGAGTTTAATTATCGTAATCAGATTTTTACTTATCCCACAGAGAACACGTAGGCATTCTTCTTTGTACCCTCTGTGTGTACTGCCTTTGCGTGCTTTATGGTTAAATGTTTTTAAAACACGGAGCCCACAGAGTTTAATAATTACAATTACATTTTCAGATGTCTCACAGAGAACACGGAGAGCTTCTTCTTCGTGCCCTCTGTGTGTACTGCCATTGCGTGCTTCGTGGTTAAATGTGTTTTAATTTGAACACATTAGGCACAAAAAAAAGCTGTTCTAAAAAGAACAGCTTCAATCTCATATAACCAGGATATCTTATCCTAACGCCACGCGTTTAAACTCGGTAATTTTCAAATCAGCCTGCACACTCTTCAGGTAATCACCCACACTCTTGCTGCTGTCTTTCACGAAAGGCTGTGCCATCAGGGTGTTCTCTTTAAAGAACTTATTTACTTTACCCATAGCAATCTTTTCCGCCATTTCAGCCGGCTTACCTTCTGCTTTAATCTGCTCAATAGCAATTTCTTTTTCGCGGGCAATCAGCTCAGGTGAAACCGATGTTTCATCAATCGCCAATGGATTCATCGCTGCAATTTGCATCGCAACATCCTTACCGGCTTCTGCACTTTCAGCAGACATACCTACCAGTACACCCATGCGGTTAGCACCGTGAATATAGCTGGCAACATAAGGAGCTTCTACGCGCTCAAAACGAGAGATAGCAATTTTTTCACCGATGGCTGCCAACTTATCATTGATCATATCAGCCACTTTAGCACCGTTGATAGTAACTTCATTCAACTCCTCTACCGATTTTACATTTCCGGCAACAGCGGCATCAGCAATACTGGTAGCAAATGCTACGAAATCTGCATTCTTGCTCACGAAATCCGTTTCGCAGCTAATGCACACAATCATACCGGTTTTGTTATCCGCTGTAGTCTTTGCAATCACCACACCTTCTTTCGCTTCACGGTCGCTGCGTTTAGCCGCTACTTTTTGTCCTTGCTTACGCAGCCAGTCAATAGCCGCTTCAAAATCGCCGTTGCTTTCAGTTAAAGCTTTGCGGCAGTCGAGCATACCGGCACCGGTAGCCTGACGTAACTTATTAATATCAGATGCTGTTATTGTTGCACTCATGATTTCTCTTTTTTTAAATTTTCAAAATGGGTATCAAAGGCCGTCATTATTAACGACCACCGGCAGCCGGCTTGCGTCCACCACCTCCGGAACTTGGGATCCTTCTTTTAGCCGGACCACCCGCAGGGCCACGACCCGAACCACCACGTCTTCCACGATCTTCACCGCCATCTGCATTGCGCTCAAAACGGGCAGCTTTTGCTTCCGCAGATTCTTCCGCATCGCTGTGTTCTTCATCATCCTTATCTGCCTGGCGCTCCTGCAATCCTTCTGCAATAGCTGCCGTTAAATAATTCACGATGATGGCGATAGATTTGGTAGCATCGTCATTCGCAGGAATGGCAAAATCTACTTTGTTCGGATCGCAGTTGGTATCCACCATACCAAAGGTGGTTACGTTCAAACGCTTGGCTTCAGAAAGAGCAATGTGCTCATGGCCTATATCCACCATAAACAAGGCAGCTGGTACACGGCTTATCTGAGCAATACCACCCAGTACCTTTTCCATTTTTTCCTTGTCGCGTGTTAAGGTGAGTTTTTCCTTTTTAGTCAGGCTCTCAGCGCTTCCGTCGTTCAGCATTTTTTCGATGCTCTGCATTTTCTTCACGCTCTTACGAACCGTGTTGAAGTTGGTGAGCATACCACCCAGCCAGCGTTCTGTTACAAAAGGCATGTTT
This sequence comes from Chitinophagaceae bacterium, assembly GCA_003534175.1. Lineage (GTDB taxonomy): Bacteria > Bacteroidota > Bacteroidia > Chitinophagales > Chitinophagaceae > Ferruginibacter. The sequence continues at coordinate 2,904 of DPFD01000026.1, read as the reverse complement.
ACACGTTGTGCACACTCAGCAACAATTTCTTTCGCCTGCTTCTTTGTGGCAACAAACATGATTTTCTTTCCGCTGCGTGCAATGGCTTTCAAAGCAGCTGCAGATTCCTGTAAACCTTCAACAGTTTTATTCAGGTCGATGATGTGGATACCTTTCTTTTCTGCGAAAATGTATGGGAGCATTTTCGGGTTCCATTTCTTCTTCAGGTGACCGAAGTGAACGCCGGCTTCTAAAAGCTGTTGTTGTAAGGAAGTATTATTTTCCATTTTTTATGATTGTATAAATGATAGATGTAGTTACAGATGCGCAACAATAGGTTGCAAACATCCCTGTTAACGTTTGCTGAACTGGAAGCTTTTTCTGGCTTTCTTACGACCCGGCTTCTTACGCTCAACTGAACGCGGATCGCGCTTCAGTAAACCTGCAGCTTTCAGGGCCGGACGATACTCGGCGTTCATTTCCAGCAAAGCACGCGAAATGCCCAAACGGGTTGCTTCTGCCTGTCCTTTTACACCGCCACCGGTTGCGTTAATCACGATGTCGAACTTGTCGGCTGATTCAATCGTTTTCAACGGCGCTTCTACCTGATTTTGCAGGTACACCAGCGGAAAATAAGTTTTATAATCTTTACCGTTCACGGTAATGTTACCGGATCCTTTAGAAATGAAAACACGTGTTACCGCTTCTTTTCTACGGCCTACTGCGTTTTTTTGCTTTTCCATGTATAAAAATTTATAGCTTACAGCGTATACTGTTAGCCGTTAGCTAATGATTTAGATTTTGTTGAAAGTAAGTTCTGTGGGTTTTTGTGCGGTGTGCGGATGATCCGTACCGGTGTACACAAATAATTTTTTGTACATCTTGCGTCCCAGGCGATTCTTAGGCAACATACCTTTTACAGCACGTTCTACAACCAGTTCCGGACGGCGTGCCATCAACTTACCGGCAGGCTCTGCTTTTTGTCCACCCGGATACCCGCTGTAGGTCAGGTACTCCTTGTCTTCTAATTTGTTTCCTGTAAACTTAACCTTGTCGGCATTGATTACGATTACGAAATCTCCGCAATCAACGTGAGGCGTGTAATACGCTTTGTTTTTGCCTCGCAGTACTGCTGCAATCTTGGCACACATACGACCTACGGTTTGATTAGCACCGTCAACAACGTACCAATTACGCTTTACGGTAGCCTCGTTCGCATGTTTGGTGGTGAAATGTAATTTGCTCATGTTTAAATTTTTGCCCTCGCGGGCGGTTTTACAATATAGTTACCGCTATCCCGATAACTACCCGATTCAAAACCGGAGCGCAAAGGTAGGTACTTTCATGCTGAAAAAACGCCATTTCTGAAACCTTTTACAACACGCACCTTTGTAACACATTGATTTTCAGTAAAATTTTTGCAACTATTTTTGTATCATCGCCCAAACCTGCGGATTTTCAGGGGCTTTCAGCATTTGTTCACTGTTCATCAGAGGTTCCGGCCATCTGTTGCAAGTCCGGCCCCGGGGGCCCTGCACCCAACCCTCACCGGGCTTTCCACTCCTGTCCGGCAGCCCTTCAGCAGCATCAATTAATCACCCAACAATCGTCAGTGATTTTGAAGTATACCGGGATGCAGAAATATTTAAAAAAATGTGGAGATAATTGATTCGGCTTATGCCCTGTTCCTGGTTCGTTTTTTTGTTACGGATATAGGATGAATATGTATCTGACCACCAACTGCTTTTAACACTCTCATTATTGTTGAAAATTGTGGTCTGGCCCCTTCCGACAATGCCTTGTATAAACTTGGCCTGCTCATTCCGGTTTCTTCTGCTATTTTGGTCATACCAATGGCTTTTGCAACATGTCCGATTGCAGTAACAATTGCAGCATCATCGCCTTCTTCCAAAACTGCATTCAGATATTCCGCAATCATTTCTTTGTTGTCTAAATAATCTGCAATATCAAATTTTGAAGTTTCCATTTTCTATTTTTTTAATTTTCTCCAAATTTCTTTTGCTCTTTCAATGTCTTTTTGTTGAGTTGATTTATCTCCTCCAATAAGTAGAATAATAACTTTCCCATCTATTTCTTTAAAATAGACTCTGTAACCCTTTGCGTAGTTAATTTTCAGTTCTCTAATTCCATCTCCAACCGTTTCACAATCTCCAAAATGCCCGTCTGTTTCAATTTTTTGAAGTCGGAATAAAATTTTTGCTTTCGCTCTCAGGTCATTAAGTTTCTTGAGCCACTTATCAAATTCAGTCGTCTTTTCAATAAAGTACATACTTTAAACTGTCTTCAGTTGGATACAAAATTAAAAAAATATTTTAAGCCGGCAACTTCTATTTTAAGTGTACTATTCAGGCAGAATGACGCAAAACACTAAACTCAGTAGCCCTTTCTTCAAGACCGATGCCAACAAAAAACATAAAACGACCCTCTATATAATATAATTACCACTACACAGGAAGTCAATCCTTAATTCGCGGTGGCGCTGTATACCTGAACCCCATCTACATAAGTGGACAATACTTTTGCCTTCAGCACATCCTGTGGTTGGCAACGCATTAAATCCGTATCGTACAGAATAAAATCTGCTGCCTTTCCCACTTCCAGGCTACCGCGCTCCTTTTCCTGAAACCCCGCCTTCGCCGCCCAAATCGTCATGCCCCGTAAAGCCTGTTCACGGCTCAGCGCATGTTCAACCTGAAACCCTCCTTCCGGAAATCCTTTCGCATCTTTTCTGAACACCGCCGCATAAAAAGTATAGCGCGGGTTCATGTCCTCCACCGGAAAATCTGTTCCCAGCGGCATCCAACCATTGGTTTGCAGCAGGGGCTGATACGCATAAGCACAAGGCATACGCAGTGCTCCCAAACGATCCTCCGCCCAATACATATCACTGGTGGCGTGTGTGGG
>DPFD01000019.1:3275-12600 GCA_003534175.1 Chitinophagaceae bacterium | reverse complement strand
AGGCTGGCCGCACCCCGCTTTGTTTTGCAGGCATCAACTCGGTGGGTTTGCAACGGCGCGGCTTTTCTCCCGAAACCATCAACGAAATTCTCGATGTGTACCGCCACATCTATTATAAAGGGATGAATATTTCGCAGGCACTGGAATATATCCAGGATAATTTACCGGCCAATAAGGAAAGAGACGGCATCCTCGATTTTATTCGTACCAGCAAGCGCGGCATTACCAAACTTCATACCCGGGGCGAAACTGATGAATATTGACCTGCAAAAAGTAGGCAAACGTTACAACAGGGAATGGATATTCCGAAAACTTTCATGCACCTTTGAATCCGGGAAGCAGTATGCCATTATCGGGCCCAACGGATCCGGTAAATCAACCCTGCTGCAAATCATCGCCGGTGCAGCCTTACACAACGAAGGGCAAATCCTTTACACCCATCCCGAAACCCGTTTGCTTGTTGAACATCCGTACCAACTTGTTTCTATCGCAGCGCCCTATCTTGAACTGATTGAAGAAATGACCGCCCTGGAGATTATACACTTTCAATCTACCTTTAAAGAATTTAGTGTACCCTTTAACGTTATACTCAGCACCTGCGGACTAACACAGGCCGCGCACAAACAAATCCGTTTCTTCAGCAGTGGTATGAAACAAAGGCTGAAACTGGGATTGGCATTTTATGCGAAGAGCTCGCTGCTACTACTTGATGAGCCCACCACCAATCTCGATCAGCAGGGCATTGAACTGTACACACACCTGATGGATACCTGCACCGGTGGCAAAACCGTAATCATCGGCAGCAATGATGCCAACGAATACCGCACCTGTACCGAGCGAATTTCTATGTCAGATTATAAAATGGCTTAACGCCTGCTGGCAATGAGCAGGTTTAAATCCGTGAACTTCAGGTTGAATCGTTCACTCAAATGGAAATTGGTGAGGCTGCCTTTAAAAAGATATATACCACTGCGGATATTGATTTTATACCATACTACATTCTCTATACCCCCGTCTTCTCCGGTTTCCAGCAACAATGGCATGAGTACATTGCTGATGGCCTGTGAAGCTGTGCGTGCAAACCCGCTGGGGNNTACACAATAATGAATCACATCATACTTCTTGAAGACAGGATTATCGTGCGTGGTTACAGAACTGGTTTCAAAACATCCGCCATGATCAATACTCACGTCAACAATCACACTCCCCGGACGCATAGCCGAAACCATTTCTTCGGTAACGACAACGGGTGTACGAACTCCGCCGGCACTCAGTGCCCCTACCGCCACATCGCATGTTTTTAACTGCTTGCCCAAGATTTTGGGTTCAATTACGGATGTCCATAAACGCACCCCAATATTATTCTGCAACCGCTTCAAACGATAAATGCTGTTGTCGAAAATCTTTACACTGGCACCCATGGCCAGGGCGGTACGCGCTGCATACTCGCCAACAATACCCGCACCAATAATAATTACTTTGGTAGGCGGAATACCGCTGATCCCTCCCACCAATACGCCTTTGCCATTGTTAGCTGTGCTCAGGTACTGGCTCGAAATCAACATCACGGCACTTCCAGCAATCTCACTCATGCTGCGCACTATCGGGTTGTGTCCGCTGTCGTCTTTCAGATTTTCAAAACTGAGGGCTGTAATTTTTTTCTCCATCATCTTCTCCAGAATCTCTTTTTTCATCACCGGCAGGTGGATGGGAGAAATGATGTACTGATTGGGCTTTAAGTATTTGCAATCATCTTCACTCACCGGGCCACTCTTCACAATAACACCCGACTCAAAAACCTTTTCGGTGTCGTACACAATCCGTGCACCGGCTTCACTGTAATCATTGTCGCTATAATTCGCTCCCAACCCTGCATTGCTTTCCACTACTACCTGATGACCATTGGCCACCAGCACGCCAACCGCATCGGGCGTGAGGGCAATCCTGTTTTCGTTGAAAGATTTTTCTCTGGGAATTCCTATGAATAATTCCTCGCCTTTGGGTTTAACATCCAGGGTTTCTTCTAAAGTGGCGAAGGCAAATGATGGACTAACAATCGGTTTCTGTTGGGCCATGAACTATCTGAAATTTCAGGTGAAGTGGTCAGTTGATATCGTTACAATTTACAATTTTATCTCCAACTTTCTGCTATTGCCCGGTAAAACCTGCAGAAAACATTGCACTGCTCCCGAAGTAATTTCCGGTGCTTTATCCGGCCATTCAATGAAACAGATTGCCCCCGATTGTATGGCTTCATCTACCCCTGCATCCAGTGCTTCAGCAGATGATTTCAACCGGTACAAATCCATATGATATACCGCGCCATATTCCGGAGCGTGGTAGGCGTTGATGATGGAAAAAGTAGGACTCGACACACGGTCGGTTACCTGCAATGCCCGGCAAACGGATTGAATAAATGTTGTTTTACCGGCTCCCAGCGGCCCGTGAAACGCAAATACCCTGTGACCGGGTATCATATCACGAATAAAGGTTTCAGCCACCCGGGGCAGTTCGCTTTCGTTGAAAATCAATTCCATACCCAAAGATATTTTGTTAAACACAGATTATCTTATCAGGCTTTAGGTAATTTTGCCATATGGAACATGTGGATTGGAAAGTAGAGGGCATGACCTGCAGCAACTGCGCACTTTCTGTTACAAAATACCTTGAACAGGAGGGCATGAGTGATGTAAAAGTGAATCCGATTTCAGGAGCTGTGAGTTTCAACAACCCTGGAAGTCCGCTCCAGCAACTCAACAATGGCATCCGTAGTTTAGGATACCGGGTGGTGGACGAAACACAGTCCGGAAAAACATCCAGCCCATTCCTCAGCAACCACAAACAACGTTTCTTTTTTACCCTTCCGTTTACCGCCGTCCTCATGCTGCATATGCTCGACGGATGGTTACACCTGCACTGGCTCATGAACCCATGGGTTCAACTGATGATATGCCTGCCGGTATTCATTACGGGTATGTATTTCTTCGGAAGAAGTGCGGTGAAAAGCATTCGCTCAGGTGTACCGAATATGAATGTGCTGATAACGATTGGGGCCATAGCCTCATTTGCTTACAGTCTTACGGGAGCAATCCTGCAACTCGGACCCGATTACCTTTTTTTTGAAACCACGGCTACCATTATCACCCTTGTTTTTTTAGGGAATTACCTCGAAGATATTTCTATACAGTCTACTCAAAAATCTATCAAAGCCCTCACCCGTTCACAGAAAGTGATGGCCAATATGATTGCCTTTAACGATCAGCACGAAGAACAGATTTTTGAAATTGAAAATACCGCTTTGCGTACCGGCGATCTTATCCTGATTAAAACCGGTGAACAGGTACCAACGGATTGTAAAATTTTATGGGGTGAATGTGCAGTGAATGAAGCACTCATCACCGGAGAAAGCACCCCGCTGCCCAAAACAAAAAAGGACAACCTGATTGGTGGCAGCATTGTTGAAGAAGGTATTGTACGGGCGCAGGTAACAGCCACCGGATCAGATACCGTGCTGGCAGGCATCATCAAAATGGTTGAGGAAGCGCAGGCAGAAAAGCCGCCGCTGCAAAAAATGGCTGATAAAATCAGCGCCGTGTTTGTTCCGGTTGTGGTAACCCTTGCCGTTATCACTTTCGCGATGAATTATTTCATTTTCGATATTGAGGCTGGCCGTTCGCTGATGCGTGCCGTGGCCGTGCTGGTGATTTCGTGCCCCTGTGCCATGGGATTAGCCACACCGGCTGCTATTGCAGTGGGTATGGGACGATCCGCCCGTTCGGGTATACTGTTCCGGAATGCTTCAAGCCTGGAATCGTTTAAAAAAATTCAACAGATTGTATTTGACAAAACAGGCACATTAACCACCGGAGCGTTTACGGTTAGCCGTTATGAATCCAGCATTCCGGAAGATGAATTCAAAAGAATTTTGTTTTCACTGGAAAAATTTTCCGCTCATCCGATTGGAAAGTCGGTGGCAAAAGCATGGGGTGGTGTTCCGCCCATTCAGTGGAAACAGGTTGAGGAAATGAAAGGCGTGGGCATACGTGCAGAAGATATGAATGGTGACCTCTATCTTGCCGGTGCGGCAAAAGCATTTCCCGAAACCATCACTGAACATGGTCATTCATTGTATGTGTGGAAGAATGGCTCACTACTGGGCTGGGTGGATGTGGAGGATGAAATCAGGCCTGAGGCATTCAAGATGATACAGCGTTTACACGCTGCCGGTATTCGCACCATTATGCTCAGCGGCGATTTGCAATCGAAAGCAGATGCAGTGGCGGCTACACTGGGCATACAGGAAGTGATTGCTGAAAAATCACCGAAAGAGAAACTGGAAATCATTGGCAACCTCAACGCTTCGGCTCCCACAGCTATGGTGGGCGATGGCATTAACGATGCTCCGGCACTTGCAAAAGCCACACTGGGAATTTCATTGAGTGATGCTTCGCAAATTGCCTTACAACATGCCGATGTTATTCTGGTAAATCATGGCTTGAAAAATTTGCCGGAGGCGTTAGGCCTTGGTCGTCATACCGATCTTACCATCAAACAAAATCTTTTTTGGGCATTTTTCTATAATGTTATTGCCATTCCAATTGCCGCATTCGGATACCTGAGTCCTTCTAACGCTGCATTGGCTATGGGTTTCAGCGATATTGTACTCGCCATAAATTCAGCGAGGCTCTACGTGAAAAAGGTTTTTTAACTTGGTCTGCTTTTCATCCACTTGAATACTGCACAGCACATACTGAAAACTTACTGGGATTACGATGCCTTTCGCCCTATGCAGGAGGATATCATACGCTCTGTTGTTTCCGGCAATCACACACTGGCTATTTTACCAACCGGTGGCGGCAAATCAATTTGCTTTCAGGTTCCTGCCATGATGTTAGAGGGCATGTGCCTCGTGGTGAGTCCGCTGATCGCGTTGATGAAAGACCAGGTTGAACAACTGAACCAAAGAAATATTCCCGCTCAGGCCATCCATACAGGATTATCGTTTCGCGAAATTCAGGACATACTCCGCCTGGCCGTAGCCGGTGCGCTGAAGTTTTTATACGTGTCTCCTGAAAGGCTCGACACCACAGCATTTAAGAATGCTATGTTCGATATGGACATCAATTTGCTGGCAATTGATGAAGCGCATTGTATCTCTCAGTGGGGCTATGATTTCAGGCCGGCCTACCTGAAGATCAACCAGATTCGACGGCAACTGCCCGATGTGCCGGTGATTGCCCTTACAGCCTCTGCTACAGAAGACGTGCAGGAAGATATTGCCGTACAACTGCATCTGCATACACTGAACCGGTTTCGGCAATCGTTTGAAAGACCCAACCTGGCATACTTCGTCATTCAACCCGAATCTAAACATCATTACATCGCGGAAATTTTTAAAGAACAAACAGGAAGCGGTATTGTGTACTGTAAAAGCAGGCGACAAACAAAAGCCATTGCCGATTTGTTGCAAATGCAGGGTATATCAGCAGATTTTTACCATGCAGGATTAACAACGGAAATGCGTACACGAAAACAAGATGACTGGATTTCCGGCCGAACCAAAATTATGGTTTGTACCAATGCCTTTGGGATGGGCATAGACAAACCCGATGTGCGTTTGGTAGTTCATTTTGATACACCGGATTGTCTGGAGAATTATTATCAGGAAGCCGGGCGCGCCGGGCGCGATCGGCAGTACAGCAAGGCCATCCTGCTTACTACGCCGGGAGATGCCACGCAGCTACGTAACATGTTGAACCTTCGTTTTCCGGAATACGAGCAAATTAAAAAGGTGTATCTCTCCCTGATGAATTATTTAGGAGTTGCTGCCGGCATAGGCGCCGGTCAGTTGTATCCTTTCGACCTCGCACGGTTCTCAGACAATTTCAAATTCAACATCCTGGAATCAACCTATGCAATACAGGCGCTTGAAAAGGCAGGAATATTAAGTTTCAATGAAAGTACCTGGCAACCTTCCACGGTGCGCTTTACCATAAACGCAGAATCCCTGCGATCACTCGATACCGGATTCAGTCAACTGAATCTACTCATAAAAGGATTGCTGAGGATGTATGAAGGCATCCTCGATCATGATGTGAAACTGAATGAATCTTCGCTCGCGCGTTTTATGCGTTGGGATGAAACAGAGATTTCGAAAGGGTTACACCAACTCCACGGTATGGGCATTGTTGATTACAGGGCACGCATTGAACAGCCTTCTGTGTTCCTGATACTGAACCGCATGTATCAGGATGATTTCTCCTTCAATTACGCCGAGCACCTCAAACGCAAAGAGGTGTACAGCAACAGGCTGGAGCGCATGGTGAACTATTTTGAACAGCAAACTACCTGCCGCAGCCAATACATCGCCGGATACTTTGGAGATGCTTCTGTAAACCCCTGTGGCATCTGTGATGTGTGCCTGAAGAAAAAAGAAATGAAGGCTCAGCCACTGAAAGGACTAACCGTAGCTGAAAAAATGCTTGAGATGCTTCAAAACGGACCGTTGAAAATTCAAACCCTTGAATCGGAATTTGGCCTGAACGCCACCCGGGAAGCCATACGGTTTCTGGAAACCGAATCACTGATTCAATTGAATGAACGGGGGGAATTGGTTAGGGTAAAGGCATAAAAAAAGGGACCAAGATAGAAATCTAGTCCCGCTTTAAAATCCAATATCCTATGAAAAACCAAGACGAAGATAAGCACGAAATCAATATCCACAAATTATTTTATAGTTTTTTTTCTACAAGGTGTTTAATACAATTTGAATTAAATTATATCTTGCTGATTATCAATGCATAAGTTTTATGGTCCAGACGAAAATCACACAACAATCATCCAAAATATATCCAGGAGATTGTGAATTAAACTTCGATGTAATAGGTACCTGTCCGTGTTTCAGCCGATTAAATTTGGCGCATTTTTTAAATGGTAATTCTTGAATCAAATAAATTGTTTGCGGCTAAAACCAGGATTTTGACTTGGTTCTCCGGGAGCCGATACCGAGTGAGCCTAAAATAGAACGTACAATGGTGTTGCCGGCCGTGCGCATCATGCTTTTCACTACCGTATTTTCTGTTATCGTTTCCATGGTACTCTTCTGCGGTTTGGCAGATTTTTTAACAGGCTCTTCTGGTGCTGCCTGTGCTGCAGCTTCCAGCTTTCTGGAGAGGATTTCATGGGCACTGTCGCTATCGATGGTTTCATTGTATTTTTTTATCAACCTGGAAGAGGCATTGATGTTATCCACTTCAGACTGATTCAAAATATCCATACGACTTCTGGGCGAACACAGCATCACATGCGCCAGGGGCGTGGGAATCCCTTTTTCATTCAGCATAGTAATCAACGCCTCGCCAATACCCAGTTGGGTAATCAATTCATCCACCTTATAAAAATCAGTGAGCGGATAATTCTCTGCTGTTTGACGGATCGTTTTTCTGTCGGCTGCCGTAAATGCACGTAACGCGTGCTGAACTTTCAAACCCAATTGCGAGAGTACGGGAGCGGGAACATCCATAGGGTTTTGTGTACAGAAAAAAATACCTACCCCCTTAGAACGTATCAGCTTAATCACTGTTTCTATCAATCGCAGCAGCTCGCTGGAAGCTTCCTGAAAAACCAGGTGGGCCTCATCAATAAACATAACCAGTTTCGGTTTGTCTAAATCACCTTCTTCCGGTAAGGTGGCATACAATTCAGAAAGCAGTTGCAACATGAAAGTAGAGAACAGCTTAGGCCGGTCCTGTAAATCCATCAGCCTTAGAATACTGATGATGCCTCTGCCATCCTGTGCAATGCGCATCAGGTCGTCTACCTCAAAACTGCGTTCGCCAAAAAAAGCATCGGCTCCCTGCTGTTGCAGTTCAATCACCTTTCTCAGGATGGTGCCGGTGGATGAAGTGGAGATTTTGCCGTACAACTTTTCAATCTCCGCTTTACCATCAGAAGAAATAAACTGTAATACCTTGATGAAATCTTTCAAATCGAGCAATGGCAGCATGTTATCATCACAATACTTGAAGATGAGTGCTACAATACCACCCTGCGTATCGTTCAGGTTGAGGATCTTACTTAGCAACACCGGACCAAACTCACTAACGGTAGCGCGCAAACGCACTCCATCTGTACCGGTGAGCGATAATAATTCCACCGGATATGCCTGAGGCTGATATTCGAGTCGCATTTTCGGATAGCGCTCTGCAATAATTTTATTCGAGGCTCCAGCGGCTGCCAGTCCGCTCAAATCTCCTTTAATATCCATCAGCAACACCGGCACACTCGAGTCGCTCAGAATTTCTGCGAGTACCTGAAGGGTTTTCGTTTTACCGGTTCCGGTAGCTCCGGCAATCAGTCCATGCCGGTTCATCATTTTCAGGGGTAAAAATATCGGTGCATCTGCAATCACCTCTCCTTCAAACAGCGGCGCACCCAATTGTACATGCTCACCTTTAAAGGTATATCCGGCCTGCATGGTGCTGATAAATTTCTCTTTCTTATCCATCACTTGATTTTTAAAGGTGGAAGTTACAAATGAAAAACAGGAGCAAGGGTGAAAATTNNTGAAACATGAAAAAGGCAATGGCTGCCGGATTATTTATGTTGCTCCTGCTTACGGTGGTAGGTTTTTATACAGAACCGCCACCAACGAAAGAATCGTTGGGCAAAGAATTGTTTCACGAAAAAATATTATCGAAAGATTCTACGGTGAGTTGTGCCAGTTGCCACAAACCCGAATTTGCGTTTGCAGATACGTTGCCCTTTAGTATAGGTATCGGCGGTAAACTCACCACCCGCAACACGCCCTCTGTACTAAACATGAAGAACAGGCCTTATTATTTTTGGGACGGAAGGGCCGGTACGCTTGAAATTCAGGCCCTGATGCCCATCAGCAATCCCGATGAAATGGGCCTGCCTGTTGCAGAAGCCGTGGAAAGACTGAATAAAAATGAATACTACCGGAATCAGTTCATGAAAGTGTTTAATGCGCTGCCGGATTCGCTCAACCTGGCCATGGCCTTATCTGCTTTTGAACAAACACTGGAAACGGTTGACAGCAAGTTCGACCTCTGGAGTTATGATGAAGCAAAGCTTACAAAATCTGAAGAACGCGGCAGACAACTGTTTATCAGCGAACGGTCGCGTTGTTTCGATTGTCATTCCATGGAAGATTTTACCGATGATCAGTTTAAAAACATCGGATTATACAACGGCACTACCCTCACCGATAAAGGCCGCTTTAATATTACCGGAGACAGTGCCGACCTCGGAAAATTCAAAACCCCCGGCCTGAGAAATGTGGGGGTAACGGCCCCCTACATGC
>DPFD01000019.1:0-3259 GCA_003534175.1 Chitinophagaceae bacterium | reverse complement strand
AAACACTCGAAGAAGTGGTGGAATATTATGACAATCCGTCAGCCTTTGTAAAGGGTTCCATCAATACCGATCCTGCCCTGCAGAAACCCCTGGGGCTTACAACCCGTGAAAAGCGTGATTTGGTGGCGTTTTTGAAAACGCTAACAGACCGTTCACATTTAAAATAAAACTTCTCAGTATTTTAGGCATTATATTCGCTTTGAATATTACACATTGATTCACAAAATAAATTGAATGATTATGGAAGGAAATAAACCGAAGATTCTGTTGTGCGAAGACGATCCCAATCTGGGCATGGTGCTGAAGAACTATCTTGAACTGAATGATTATGATGTAACGCTGGAAAGAGACGGACGTCTCGGACTTGCCGCATTTCAGCGTGAGAAATTCGACATCTGCCTGTTGGATGTGATGATGCCCAACATGGACGGATTTACCGTGGCGGAAGAAATCCGCGACATCAACCCGGATGTGCCGCTGTTTTTCCTGAGTGCCAAAACCATGAAGGAAGATATCATTCAGGGATATAAACTCGGTGCCGACGATTACATCACCAAGCCATTCGACAGCGAAGTATTGCTGCATAAAATAAAAGCAATTCTTAAACGCAACGAGGAACTCCATAAGGAGGAAGCTAATCAGGAATTCGACCTGGGCAGCTATCATTTCAACCCACGCCTGCGCGAGTTGAGTGTGAACGGTAAGGTACAAACGCTTTCTCCCAAGGAAAACGAACTCCTGAAAATGCTGGCTGAATACAAGAACGATCTGTTACCGCGTGAAGCCGCATTGAAGAAAATCTGGGGAAGCGATACTTACTTCAACGGTCGAAGCATGGATGTGTATATCGCAAAACTGCGTAAGTACCTGAAAGAAGATCCGAAGCTGGAGATTGTAAACATCCACGGAAACGGGTTCCGGTTGGTTGAATCAAAATAAATTTAATCGCCGAATAATAAATTGTTAGTGCCGCCTTTGTGCGGCACTTTTCCTAAGTGCCTGTAGGCTTTTTCTGTGGCTTCTCTTCCGCGGGGTGTACGCATGATAAATCCTTCCTGTATCAAAAACGGTTCATACACTTCTTCCAGTGTTCCCGTTTCTTCTCCCACGGCAGTGGCAATGGTGGTGATGCCTACGGGGCCGCCTTTAAACTTATCAATGATGGCCGTTAGAATACGGTTATCCATCTCATCCAACCCATAACGGTCTACATTCAATGCTTTTAACGCATGTTCCGTAATAGCAATATCTATCACACCATTTCCGATTACCTGAGCAAAATCTCTCACGCGCCGCAACAACCCATTCGCAATACGCGGTGTGCCCCGGCTTCTGCCCGCCAGTTCTTTTGCCGCATCGGATGTGATACGCACACCCAGGATGCCCGCACTGCGGTGAATAATATCCGTAAGGGTAGGAATGGAATAATATTCTAACCGGGATTTAATACCGAAGCGAGACAGCAACGGAGCGGTTAATAAACCACTGCGGGTGGTAGCACCAATCAGCGTAAACGGATTCAGCGTCAACTGCACACTCCTGGCATTCGGACCGCTGTCAATCATAATATCAATCCTGAAATCTTCCATGGCCGCATAGAGATATTCTTCCACCACAGTACTCAGCCGGTGAATCTCATCAATAAACAAAACGTCGTTCGGTTCGAGACTGGTGAGCAATCCGGCCAAATCACCGGGCTTTTCAATAATAGGCCCTGAAGTTTCTTTAATCTGCACGTTCATTTCATTGGCAACAATGCGCGATAAAGTGGTTTTTCCCAAACCGGGCGGACCGTGAAACAAGATATGATCAAGGGGTTCGCTCCTCAATTTGGAAGCCCGGATAAACACTTTAAGGTTTTCAATGATTTGATGCTGACCGGTAAAATCACTGATAGCTCCGGGGCGGATGTTATTTTCAAACTCCTTATCGGCCGGCAGCAAAAAGTCTTTTTCCTTGTTTATATTGGGGTTGCGCACAGATGAATGATATATTGTAAAACTAATCATTTCAAATGAGTTTTTGACCGATAGAGGTTCAACTGTTGCAGAATGTGAGTTTCCAACCTTTTACCCTTGTAAAAAACCATATATACAACACCTGTGTTTGAAGTGGAAGAAACCTTTTAGCTTTACAGCATGCTTAAAAAAATCAGTGCATATTGGTGGTGCCAGATCATTGGATGGTCAGCCAATATTGCTATCAGCATATTTTTTGTACTCACTTTCGGCATCATTGACGATACCTATGTACTCAGTTTACTGAGCACCTGCATTCTCGGAATATTTGTAACGCACATCATGCGCTATAATATTTTTTACTTCCGGGTACTGGAGAAACCGTTGAAAACACAAATACTGTATTTTCTGGCACTTACTCTCGTGTTTTCAGTGATACTCGGTATTGTTTCAGAATCTATGGACTACCTGATTGGTTACAACCCGGAAAGGCTTCAAAAGTTTTCAAGGGCCGAGCGTTTGTTCCTCAGTAGTTTCAATGCCCTTTGGTTGATATTTATCTGGAACCTGATTTACTACATGTATCATTTTGTGGAAAGCAACCGAAGGCAACAGATAGATAAAATCAGGCTGGAGAATCTGGTTAAAACCCTCGAACTTAAAACCATTAAATCTCACATCAACCCACATTTTATTTTTAATTCTCTGAACAGCATCCGTGCACTGGTAGACGAAAATCCTCAACGTGCCAGAAAAGCTATTACTGAATTGAGTAACATCCTGCGCAGCAGTTTGCAAACAGAAAAACTGGAAACTGTGCCCTTTGAAAAAGAACTCGGTATTGTAAAAGATTACCTTGAACTCGAGCAAATGCGGTTTGAAGAACGGCTGAAGGTAGAGTTTGATATAGACCCTGCTACACTCGTACTACCCATCCCTCCCATGATGCTGCAAACCTTATCGGAGAACGCAATCAAACACGGAATCAGCAAAAGTATGGACGGAGGCACTATCCGTATCATTTCCAAAATCCGCCATCAAACACATGAAATTATTGTGCAGAATACCGGTAAACTGAATGGCAACATTGAACAGGTGCATTATGGTTTTGGAATTAAAAGCACCATCGACCGGCTGAATCTGTTGTTTCAGCATAAAGCTTCATTTAGTATTTCAGATACCGACCGGCAAATGGTAGAAACAAAAATTGAAATTCCCATTCATTCTGATTAAACCTTAATGTATGTACAGAACTTTATTGATAGACGATGAACGGCTTGCCCGCAACGAATTGAAAAAGT
>DPFD01000088.1 GCA_003534175.1 Chitinophagaceae bacterium | reverse complement strand
GTTGTATGGATGGATTCAGTGTTATTATCCGGGGAACTATTTTACAGTTGAAAACACCGGATGAACTGAGAGGCCGTGTGGCGGCAGTAAACAGCATGTTCATCAATTCATCCAATGAACTCGGACAATTTGAAAGTGGTGTGGCGGCAAAGCTAATGGGCACTGTACCGGCAGTAATCTTTGGTGGCTGTATGACGCTCGCCGTAGTGGTTGCCACCTGGTTTAAAGCACCTGCGTTAAGAAAAATGCAATATTAACAGCATGTTAGATGTTTGTAGTACATTCAACTTCTATTTTTGAAACATGCAGCGCAGAAAATTCATTAAAAATACGAGCGTTACGCTGGGAGCGATTGCGCTGTTCAGCAACCGGGCACTGGCAAAACTTTTCAATCAATCAGGTGGCTCGCTCCGTATGATTACAAAAGATGCCGGCATCTTCACATCGAAGGGCGGAACGATTTTGTTTAAATGGAATGACAAAGGCATTGTGGTGGTAGATACACAGTTCCCTGATTCAGCCGGTGAGTTGATTCAACTGCTGAAAACGAAAAGCTCCTCCCCTTTTAAATTACTGATTAATACACATCATCATGCAGATCATACCTCAGGCAATATTGCTTTTAAGCCGCTGGTAGATACATTGGTGTCGCATGAAAATGCCGCTGCCCACATGCAGCAGGCTGCAGAAAAATCAGGAAAGCCAACAGAGTATTTTTTACCCACGGAAACATTTTCCACAGATGCTGTATACCGTGTAGGAAAAGAAACCATCCAGTTACAGTATTGGGGACCTGCCCATACCAATGGGGATGCACTGGTTCATTTTCAGGATGCAGGCATTGTACATCTCGGTGATTTGGTTTTCAATCGCAGATATCCTTACATTGATAAAACAGCCGGTGCAAACATTTCAAACTGGATGAAAGTACTTGAAAAAACTGTGCAGAAATTTCCCGGCAGAACAAAGTTTGTATGCGGACACGCAGCCGATGGTTATGATGTGCTGATTCAATCCTCCGATATACTGGCGTTCAGAGATTATCTTGGCAATGCCCTGAAATTTGTTGAACAGGAAGTAAAGAACGGAAAGATCAAATCAGAAATCCTCAGCGCTACTTCCATCCCGGGGTCACCCGAATGGAAAGGGCAAGGAATTGAAAGAACTTTACAGGCAGCTTACAGCGAAGTAACCGCTCACTTGCCATAACCTGTTTTTTGTAAGAGTCCTTCTAACACAAACACCACGGCCGGACAAAAAGTTGCGTTCTTCAGGGTGATATGTTGACGTCTCAACAATACATCTTCATCTGTATACGGGAAACGACTGCAATCAGAGGGTCGCACATCATAAATCCTGCAGGTATTATTTTTCTGTAAAAAAGGACAAGGTGCCTGCTGTGTTACATAATCTCCCTCTTCATCCAGCCTCAGAAAAGTTTCAATAAACACACCTTCCTTCATTTGCAGAAAACGGGCGATACGCTTAATGTCGGGCGTTTTGAAACGGGGAGAATATTGTTTACAGCATCCTGCACAGTCCAGGCAATTGATTTGTTGAAATGCTTCCTCGTGTAATTCAGGCAACCACTTCAATGCTTTTTGTAGCTTGATCTTTTTTAGCATCTGCCCATACACCTTAGGGTTATCCTGTTTTTTATCTTTCATCCATGCAATAATATATGCAAAAGTAAATGAAAGTGAACAGTAGCCCCCGCTGATTTAATATTGTTTTTATATCTTGTAAAAAATATTCAGAAACATGCAACAAATAATCGTTCCGTTAGATTTTTCAGAAACCTCCTTTAACGCGGCTGAATTTACAACCGATATGTACAGCCACCGCAACGACGTAACCATCACTTTGTATCATTTTTACGAATCAGAAGAAGATATGGAACCCGCCAAGCAGTTTATGAAAAGTTTGCGGGAAAGACTCGGTGAAAAATATGTGTACATTGAAACATACATTGAAACCGGAAATGATTTTGTTGAACAACTTGCTGCTTTTGCAGCCTCTAAAAGAGCACGTTTGATTGTGATGGGGCTGACCGGTAAAACCGCCCTGGCCCAGAGATTTTCCGGTTCTAATACTTTGAAGATGGTGGAAGAAGATGTGTGTCCGGTTTTAATCATACCCCCGGATGTGCGTTACAAAAAAATACAAAATGTTCTCATCGCATCTGAAATGAGACTGAAAGAAGAAACTCCGGCACTGCTCGCGGTGAAGGAATTCTTGAAAGATATTAAACCGGCGGTACACATATTGAATGTAGACAGCAGCCATTATATTTCTCTTACGTCCGATTTTAAAGAGTCAAGAGATAAAATGGAAGCTATGCTTGCTGAATTTAAACCGGAGTTTTATTTTATGCGTTTGTTCGATTTTCATGAATCCATCAATTTGTTTTCCAAAGACAAGCAGATTGACCTGATTATAATTGCACCCAAACAACATAGTTTCTTTACCCGGCTGTTTAAAACCCAGCACACCAAAACGCTGATATACCAGAGTACGATTCCGGTACTGGCTATTAAAGATTAAAACATACACCCACCGCCCTTCCGGCGGTTTTTTTATGCTGCTTCCTGAAAGATTCCCTAAAATATCGGTACCTCCGGCATTTTTATGGCTATAGTGTAAAATCCGGCGGGTTGTTGTAAATTTGCGCAGCAATTTTAAATGCCTCCATTCTTACGGTAAACAACACCCAAATGAACTTATTCCAACAACAACAACATGCTTTTGCACAAAGGCATATCGGACCGAACGAACAAGAAACCCGGCAAATGCTTCAAACCATTGGAGCTCCTTCATTGGAAGCACTGATCGATCAAACGGTACCGTCGGGCATCCGCCTCAAAGATGAATTGGAAGTTACTCAGCCCATGAGTGAAGCCCAATACCTGCAAACCATCCAACGTATTGCTGAAAAAAATAAAGTATTTCGGTCGTTTATTGGTCAGGGTTACTACAACACTTTCGTGCCTAGTGTAATCCTGAGAAATGTGTTTGAAAACCCGGGATGGTATACCCAGTATATNNAGTATACGCCATATCAGGCCGAAATTGCACAGGGGCGACTGGAAAGCTTGCTAAACTTTCAAACCATGGTGAGTGATTTAACAGCACTGCCCATTGCCAATGCCAGTTTGCTGGATGAAGGTACAGCTGCTGCAGAAGCCATGGCCATGTTGTTCAACCATAAAAACAAAGACCACGACCACGTAACAGCACCGAAGTTTTTTGCAGATGAAAATCTGTTTCAACAAACACTGGATGTGTTACATACCCGGGCAAAGCCGCTCGAAATAGAAATTGTAGTTGGAAATTTCCAAAACGCCACGTTGGATGAAAGTTATTTCGGTGCCATCGTTCAATATCCCGACAGCCGTGGAGCTATCCATGATTTCAGAACATTCATTCAGGCTGCACACAACGTTCAGGCGAAAGTGATTATGGCAACCGATTTACTGGCGCTCACCCTCCTCACCCCTCCCGGTGAACTGGGTGCAGATGTGGCGGTAGGTTCTACACAACGTTTCGGCGTGCCCATGGGTTTTGGCGGACCACATGCTGCGTTCTTTTCCACGCTGGATGAATTCAAGCGAAACATTCCCGGAAGAATTATCGGAGTGAGCATAGACGCTGATAACAACCGCTGCCTGCGTATGGCCCTGCAAACACGCGAGCAACATATCCGCAGAGAAAAAGCCACCAGTAATATCTGCACTGCTCAGGCCTTGTTGGCTAATATGGCAGCTATGTATGCCGTATATCATGGAGCAGATGGTTTAAAAAATATTGCCAAACGCATCAACCTGTTAACCTCCACGTTGGCGAATGAATTANNACCCATGCGGGTTTTGCAGTGGAACATGATGCTTTCTTTGATACCATCAGCATTCAACTGAATAATGCCGAAGCGTTACGCACTCTGGCGGAACAACAGCAAATGAATTTCCATTATCAGGGCAACCGTGTTACGATATCATTGGATGAAACCACCACTCCATCGGATGTACTGGATATCATTCATGTATTTGCACAACTCAACGGTAGTGATTCGGCAGAAGCACATTTTGAGGAGGATGCTATCCTGAATCATATTCCCGGCGCCCTCACGCGTACTTCACCATACCTCACACATCCGGTGTTTCATAATCACAGAATTGAAAGTGAGATGATGCGTTACATCAAACAACTGGAAAATAAAGACCTGAGTTTGAATACCTCCATGATTTCACTGGGAAGCTGTACAATGAAACTAAATGCCGCAACACAAATGATGCCTGTGAGTTGGGCTGCATGGAATGCCATTCACCCGTTTGCACCGGCAGATCAATGGCAGGGTTATCAGCTAATCATTAATCAGCTGGAAAAGTGGTTGAGCGCTATTACAGGATTTGCCGCCACTTCCCTTCAACCCAACAGTGGTGCACAGGGAGAGTATGCCGGTTTATTAACCATCAGGGCGTATCATGAAGACCATAACAACAGCCACAGAAACATCATCCTGATTCCAATTTCTGCACATGGCACCAATCCGGCATCTGCAGTAATGGCCGGATTTAAAGTGGTTGTTACAAAGTGCGACGCAGCAGGTAATATCGATGTAGAAGATTTACGTGCACAGGCTGAAAAATATAAAGACACACTCGCCGGCTTAATGGTAACCTATCCCAGCACACACGGCGTGTTTGAAGAAAGCATCCGTGAAATATGTCAGATCATCCACAACTATGGCGGATTGGTGTACATGGACGGAGCCAATATGAATGCACAGGTGGGACTGACCAGTCCGGGCAACATTGGAGCAGACGTTTGCCATCTGAACCTGCATAAAACCTTTGCTATTCCACATGGTGGCGGAGGCCCGGGCATGGGACCCATTTGCGTAAACGAAAAACTGGCACCTTACTTACCGGGCCATTTCGGGATTACCGATAAATCCGGTAAATCCATTTCTCCTGTAAGTGCCGCACCGTTTGGCAGCGCCAGCATCCTGCTCATCAGTTATGCTTACATACAGTTACTGGGAAGCACCGGTTTAAAACAAAGCACCATGTATGCCATCCTGAATGCGAACTACATGAAGGCAAGACTTGAAAAAGAATTTCCGATTTTATATTCGGGTATGAATAACCGTTGTGCACATGAATTTATTGTTGATTTAAGACCTTTCAAACAATCGGCCGGAATTGAAGCGGAAGACGTGGCCAAAAGGCTGATGGATTATAACTTCCATGCCCCTACACTTAGCTTCCCGGTTCCGGGCACCATTATGATTGAACCCACTGAAAGCGAGGACAAAGGTGAGCTGGACAGATTCTGTGATGCATTGCTGAGTATCCGCAAAGAAATCAGAGATATTGAGGAAGGCAGAAGTGATAAGTCTAACAACGTATTGAAAAACGCACCACATACACAGGCGGCTGTTTGTAGTTCAGACTGGAACAGGCCTTACACCCGTGAAGCAGCGGCGTTCCCGCTGGAGTATGTGAAGAACAACAAATTCTGGCCATCCGTAAGCCGGGTGAACAACACCGCAGGAGACCGTAATCTGATATGCACCTGCGNNCCTGCGAGCCCGTAAGCGCGTATGCTTAATGCAAATGAAAAATAACAGAAGCCGTGGAAAAACTCCACGGCTTTTTTATGTATAGAGAATTTCGTAGTAATCTTTGGCCATGCGGTTGCTGTCGAACTGCCAACGTACATCACGCATACCATTTTTCATGATCTGACGCCAGATACCGGGATTATCATAATAAATCGGCAGAATCTGATTTTCAAGGATGTCAAAAATCTTTTCGGTATCGTATTCATCCATTTCGTGTTCCGACATGGATGCATAATCAGTGAGCGGAACTACAAAACCGTTGTTGCCATGGTTCACAAATTCACGTATCCAACCGTCATTTGTACTGAAGTTCACTGCACCGTTCATGGCCGCAGTCATGCCACTGGTTCCACTGGCTTCACGCGTTACCCGCGGGTTGTTCAGCCATACGTCGGCAGCCTGCTTTAAGCGTTTGCTCAAGGCAAGCTCATACCCCAGGCACACGGCCATGTTATCGTATTGTTTGCTCAGGTAAATCAGTTCGTTGAACACGTTTACCGAAGCATAATCCAGCGGATAAGGTTTTCCCGCCCACACAATTTGTACCGGATACTGTTTGTTGGTCATGAGCGCATGAAAACGTTCTTCATGTTGGGTAATCAGGTTTGCCCGCTTGTATCCGGCCAATCTCCTGGCCCACACGATGGTGAGTACATCCGGATTGAAGAGTTTACCGGAGTTATCTGCAATCAGATCCATCGCCCGCTTTTTGAGGTAACGTTTGCGGTCGATAAAAGCATCAATCTTGTGATCTTCCATGTGTGCATACAGCTGCTTATCGGCCCAGTAATGCCAGTTCTGAGCATTGGTGATGGAACGGATGGGTGCGATATGTTCAAAACGACTCCACATCTGCCGGCTCACTTCGCCATGCAACTGACTAACGCCATTGGCTAAACGCGACATACGCAGCGCTGCCAGTGAGTGATTGAACATATTGTCTCCGTCAGTGCCCAAACGCCTTACCTCATCCATGGGAATGCCACAGAAATAATTCATTTTCTCACACAAATGAATGTCGTGCTTTTCATTGCCCGCTTCTTCAGGCGTGTGGGTGGTGAACACCACCTTTCGCTTAACAGCATTCAGATCGCCTGACTTATTGTACAAATAAAAGGCACCGCTTACCGCATGTGCTTCATTGAAATGGTAGAGTTCGGCATTGTAATGCAATATTTCGCAAAGCTTGATGCCCCCCACGCCCAGTAAAATAAACTGAGCCAGTTTGGTAGAGGCATTGGCATCGTACAACCGGTGGGTGATGGTTTGAGACACGTGATCGTTCTCAGGCAAATCGGTACTCAACAAAAATAAGGGTGCTGATTTAAACACTTCAGGGTCGAGGTACCATGCTTTTACCCATACCGGATGCCCATGCACCGTCACAGGAAATTTAATGCCGGTATCAATGAGGAAATTATACAACTTTTCATTCCATTCCACATTGAGCGTTTGATCCGGATTTCTACCCTGATCGTAATACCCATACTTCCACAGAATGCCAATGCCAATAAGCCCCTGCCGCAATTCGTAGGCGCTGCGCAGGTGCGACCCGCTTAAGAAACCTAAGCCGCCACTGTATATTTTTAATGGCTGATGGATGGCAAACTCCATTGAGAAATAGGCAACTCGCTTTGAATATGCCGGGGAGAGAGGATATGGGAACTGAAACTGACTAAAATTCATGCTTTATAAATTCGATTGCAATATAAACCCTTTTGCGAAAAGCATTTTTGAATAAAGCACAGTCTGTTTTTAGATAAATAATAATAAAATGTTAGATTTGTCTAAATAACGAGCACCCGGAACTGCATGAAGGCTGAATTTAAAGACGGACAATCCCTCAGTGATGTACATGAAAGTGTACACACGGCCACCCAGGCAAAAGGCTGGAGGAAAGTATTTGCTTTCCTCGGTCCGGCTTATCTCGTAAGTGTGGGTTACATGGACCCCGGCAACTGGGCCACCGACATTGCGGGCGGGAGTCAGTTCGGTTACAAATTGGTGTGGGTGTTGCTGATGAGCAACCTGATGGCACTCCTGCTCCAAGGGTTATCTGCACGTTTGGGAATTGTGCGGGGGCGAGACCTGGCACAGGCTAACAGGGAGGCATATCCGAAACCCGTAAACTTCATGCTGTACATCCTGGCTGAGATTGCCATTGCGGCCACCGATTTGGCAGAGGTACTGGGTATGGCCATCGGAATTCAACTCCTCACCGGTTTACCATTGATCTGGGGTGTGAGCATCACCATCCTCGATACTTTTCTGTTGTTGTATCTCCAACGACTGGGCATCCGTAAAATGGAAGCCTTCATCATCACCCTCGTGGCCATCATAGCCCTTTGTTTTTTCATTCAGATTTTTATGGCCAAGCCCGAACCGGCAGAAGTGCTCGCAGGTTTTGTACCGTCAATCCCCAACAGTCAAGCGCTGTACATTGCCATCGGAATTATTGGCGCAACCGTTATGCCGCACAACCTGTACCTGCATTCCGCCCTGGTTCAAACCAGAAAAATTGAAAAATCACCCGAAGGCATCCGTAAGGCCATCTACTATAACCGCATTGATACCACCATCGCACTCAACATTGCCTTTCTGGTGAATGCGGCCATTCTTGTACTGGCGGCTACGGTGTTTTACAAAACCGGAAACGCACATGTGGCTGAGATTAAAGAGGCCCACCGTTTGTTGCCGGGGTTCCTCGGCGAAACCGCGCCTGTATTGTTTGCACTGGCACTCATTGCGGCAGGACAAAGCTCAACGGTTACGGGTACACTAGCCGGACAAATTGTGATGGAAGGCTATCTGC
>DPFD01000073.1 GCA_003534175.1 Chitinophagaceae bacterium | reverse complement strand
GATAGCCATGAACTTCATCCGTTCAAACAACGGCAAATCTTCACGTTCTGCCTGTTGGAGTACCAACTGATTAAAAGCCAGCCAGCTAAGATCGCGGTTGAAAAACATATCTAGGATTTAATTCGTGGATGAGTGATTTATTTTAGCGGCTTTTGCAATGAGGCTGCCTGCAGTTGTTTTTTATTCTGCGCTTTACCCTGTTTCAGAAACTGTTTGCAATACGCCGTGTAATACTGATGAATTCCCATAAACCGGATGGTTTCCTGATCAAACAACACCTTGTTGAGTTTGTCTTTTCGCTCGGCTAACAATTCTCTAAACATTCTTTTATTGGTATCCCAAAAATCCATTGTACCCAAATTGAATGTATCCGCATCACAAATAATTTCTTCAAGCAAGCCGACAGGTTTACGGGGATAGCGTGTAGCTAGGATGCAGCGGTTGATTTCATCTACCTGTTTATCGGTAAGCCCCAGTTCACCGGCTGCATTTTTCAGCACTTCCGTGCTTTTAAGTTCATGTTTTTTAGGCTCTGCAATGAGGTATCCGGTATCATGAAACCATGCGGCCACATACAGCACTACCAATTGCTCATCAGTTATTGGATAATGTGCGGCAATCTCCAGGGTTTTATGTACCACATATTGTGTATGCTGTATGTTATGGTACGTCAGATTTTTTTTACCGTGCTGTTCAAAAAACTGAGTAACCGTTTTTTCAGTTTTGGCAAAAACCCTTTTGTATGATAATTGGCCCACGATTTTTCGGTTTAATGAATGAATGCAGTAAAACAAACTGTACAAATCTACTTAAAGATTGTCACCTCCTGACGCGTCATCGATTAACCCCCACTCATTGCGCAGCTGTTCCATCTGAGCCTGTTTCAGCTGTGGCGTTTCGTAATGCCCTGCCTGTTGTTTCTGTCGGAAAGCCTCGTACAACGTAACAGCACAGGCTACGGAGATATTTAATGATTTGATAATGCCTACCTGTGGTATAATGAAATTCCCATCGCACAGTTGAACCAGTGCATCACTAACGCCGCTGTGTTCATTTCCAAATACAAGGGCTACGCGTTCGGTTAGATTCAACTGATACAGTTCAACAGACTCTTGACTGAGGTGCGTAATAAAAATTTTATCATAATTCGCCCGGAGGTGTTTAAAACAAGCCTCCGCCTCGGTAAATTGATGAATGGTTAACCATTTGGCTGCGCTGGACGAACTGCGGGCTCCCCATTTTTTATGAGGAGGAATCATGGTATTGAGGATATAGATTTCCTGAATACCCACAGCATCACAGGTACGCATAACCGCAGATATATTGTGCGGGTCGAACACATTTTCCAGCACCACGGTTAATCCGGGCTGTCTCTTATTCAATACATCGGTTAGTCTTTTTTCTCTTTCAGGAGTCATGGTTCATACTTATAATTGATCAAATTCAACATCCACTCCCAGTCCGGGTTTCACGGGCATTTCATACAACCCGTTCACCGGAATAAGCGGAACGCCCGAATGTACGCTCAGAAGCAAAGGACCATCCGCATCGAGCCAGTCGGCCTGGGGAGCGAGGTGCAACAACGCAGCTGTACCAATGGTGCTTTCGTTCATACAACCCAGCATCACCTTCAGGTTTTTGGCTTTGGCTTCACGGATCATTCTGCGGGCGGGAGTGATGCCGCTGCATTTGGTGAGTTTAATATTCACGCCGTGAAAATCTGTGGCGCACACTTTTATATCTTTCTCTGACACACAGGATTCATCAGCAATCAGCGGCAAGGCGGTATTTTTAAACAATGCAGCCTGCGCATCCCGATTATTTTTTGAGATTGGCTGCTCCACCAGTTCTACATTCAGTGAAGCCAGCCGCCTGATTTTTTCTTCCGCCTCGTTTGGTTGCCAGGCTTCATTGGCGTCTACGCGAAATGGTTGTGCCGTGTGTTTACGCAACGTTTCAATCAGTTCGATATCGCCATCGAAACCCACTTTAATTTTATACACCGGCCAGGGCAGTGCCTGCATTTTTTCGAGCATCACCTCCGGCTGGTCGATGCCAATGGTATAGTCAGTTACCGGCATGGCCTCTGCATTCAGTCCCCACAGGCGGTGCAGCGGCATTTGTTTCAGTTTACCCCACACATCCCATCCCGCCATATCCAGTGCACACACCAGGAATGGATGATTCGGGAACAGATGGTGCAGGTAATGCCAGAAACGTTCCGGATCGGTGAGTGAGAATTGTTCGACGGCACGGCGTTTGAATTCCAGTGCTTCGAGCATGCCTTGGGCGGTTACTCCATAATATGCAATGGCAGGGGCTTCGCCATATCCTTTCATTCCAAAATACTCCAGTTCCACAATGAGTGCTTCCTGATGTATTTTGGTGCCCTTGGAAATGGTGAATGGATAACTGAACGGTAGTTGAACAATCTTTGCGTTTACTTTCAGTTTCATCAGGCCCTCCCGCTTTTACGAATCCACTTGTGTAATTTACCGGCCAGCGCCTGCTGATCAGACAACTCCTCAACGGTAATGTGTACACGATAATCCCATACATGGTCATCATTCCCCGGATCGTTGATTCTGTAATGCGTAGGGTCTTCAATATGCAGGTCTTTATCGGCAATCAATACATCCTGCAATAAAAACACCACCCACATAGCCGGTGAATGGAGCTGACGTTGCAGTATCAGCTTCACCAATTCAGGAGTACATACTGCGGGCACGGGCCCTTCCTGCTGCAACACATGCTGATAATAATACTGCGCATCCCCGGGATGTTGCTGCCACCACAGAGCAATGGGTTCCATATCATGGGTTGATGGCGTTACCACCGATATATAAGGTGCGTGGGCCGGATAGGCAAAACGCTCTTCCATACGATGTGGCATGCGTTCCACATACAGCGACAATACATCCATTTTCTCCAGCACACCGGGCACCATGGATGGCACCATGCCCAGGTCTTCCGCACACAGCATCATGGTGGTGGCCTGCTTCATCATCAGCAGTTTGTCAGTACCTGATTTCAGCCATACATC
>DPFD01000278.1:246-3248 GCA_003534175.1 Chitinophagaceae bacterium | reverse complement strand
CCTGCAATCGCTCGGGGCAATTAAAAAAAATCAGGTGGTGGTGGGGTTTGCACTCGAAACAAACCATGAAGAAGCCAATGCCCTGAAAAAGCTGGAAGCCAAAAACGCTGATTTTATTGTGTTGAATTCATTGAGAGATGCGGGAGCAGGTTTTGGCTCAGATACCAATAAGATAACCATCTTTAGTAAAGAAGGAGCCCGGTTCAGTTTTGAATTAAAATCAAAGCAGGCGGTGGCGGAAGATATTTTAAACACCATTGCATCACATGAGAAACATTAAGTTATTCATTTTGATTTTTTTGTTCCCCGCCGCTGCAACTGCGCAGGAACTCAATGCGCGGGTAACGGTAGTGCATAATCGCGTATCAAACAACGTGAACCGAAGTACATTCACCACCCTGCAAACCGCATTGAACAATTTACTCAATACCCGAAAATGGACGACTGACAGTTATGGCCCGAATGAAAAAATAGACTGCAACTTTCAGTTGAACCTGGAATCAACCAACGAGCCGAATGTGTACAAGGCTTTGCTCAATATCCAGGCGGCACGTCCGGTATACAATACCTCTTACCTTTCACCCATCATCAACTTTCAGGATGAGAACATCATGTTCAAGTACGTGGAGTTTCAGCAACTTGAATTCAATGAAAACAGGGTAACGGGATCAGATGCGCTGGTATCAAACCTGACGGCCATATTCGCATATTATGCCTATGTCATTCTGGCGTTTGATTATAATTCTTTTTCATTAAAAGGCGGTATACCGTATTTTCAGAAGGCGCAGAACATCATCAACAATGCACCTGACGGCCGGGGGATTTCCGGGTGGAAACCATTTGAGGGTATCCGTAACCGTTATTGGCTGGTGGAGAATATGNNATATGCTGAACAGCCGCTACAATGTGATGCACGATATTTACTACAACTACTACCGGCTGGGGATGGATAAGATGTATGAGGATGAAAAAGCGGCGCGTGCCGAATTGATGAATGTGCTCAATCAGTTAAACAGTTTCAATACCGAGAATCCCAACACCATGATCAATCAGTTTTTCTTTCAAGGAAAATCGAATGAATGGGTAAACATTTTCAAAAATGCATTACCACAGGATAAGGTGAAGGCGCGGGAATTGCTGGTGAAACTGGATCTTACCAATGCCAATAAATACAGTGAGGGACTGAAATGAGGCGGATGGCTACTTTGTTGATTGCAACCTGTCTGGTGCTGTCGTGCAGCAACCCGAATCAACGGCCCGCTAATGCGCTCAGCGTGGTGCAGATGGAGCCCGTGTTTTGGGATCTGATTCAGGCGAATCTATATGCCCGTGAGTATTTACGCAACGACACGTCTCTTGATATCAGGGCTTACATGGCCGGCGCGGAGCAGCACATTTTTGAAAAGCATAAAGTAAACAGCAAAGACTTTTTTGATACGTATGCATACTATCTTCGTACCCCTGAAGAATTTAACCGTATGTTAGACACCATGATGGTGCGGCATAAGGAAGTACCTGAAGAAATTAAACATGGCCGTCGTGCCACAAGATTGAACCAAAAAATTGTATCGGATGAATAAAGTGTATACCAATGCCTCAGACGCTATTGCCGACATAAACGATGGCGCCGTATTGATGCTGGGTGGATTCGGATTATGCGGAATACCCGAGAACTGTATTGCTGCTTTGGTGGCCAAAGGAGTGAAAGATCTTACCTGCATCTCAAACAATGCCGGTGTGGATGATTTCGGAATTGGCCTGATGTTGCAGCAGAAGCAGGTTAAGAAAATGATTTCCTCCTACGTAGGCGAAAATGAAGAATTCGAACGACAGTTGCTTTCGGGCGAGCTGGAAGTGGAACTCATTCCTCAGGGTACACTGGCATTGCGTTGCCTCGCTGCAGGTTATGGGATGCCCGCTGTTTTTACCCCCGCCGGTGTAGGAACAGAGGTGGCTGAAGGGAAGGAAGTACGCCGGTTCAGGGATAAGGAATACCTGATGGAAATGGCGTTTGAGTCAGACTTTGCATTAGTAAAAGCCTGGAAAGGAGATACCCACGGGAATTTGATTTTTAAAGATACCGCACGCAACTTTAATCCGCTGATGGCGATGGCCGGAAAAATCACGATCGCCGAAGTGGAACACCTCGTGCCGGCCGGTTCATTGGACCCGAATGAAATTCACACTCCGGGCATTTATGTAAACAGGATTTTCGAAGGGCGTAATTATGAAAAAAGGATTGAGCAACGCACGGTTCGTCCGCGTAGCTGATCCAACCAACTTTCATCTTCAAAACAAACAGCAACATGGCTTTAGATAAAAAACAAATTGCTCAGCGTATTGCGCGTGAATTGCGTGATGGATATTATGTGAACCTTGGCATTGGAATTCCAACACTGGTGGCCAACTACATTCCTGAAGGAATGAATGTGATATTGCAAAGTGAAAACGGATTATTAGGGATGGGGCCATTCCCGTTTGAGGGCGAGGAAGATCCTGATTTGATCAATGCCGGTAAACAAACCATTACTACGTTACCGGGCTCAGCGTTTTTCGACAGTGCCATGAGTTTTGGTATGATCCGTGCCGGGCGCGTGCATTTAACGGTATTAGGGGCCATGGAAGTAAGCGAACAGGGCGATATTGCCAACTGGAAAATTCCCGGTAAAATGGTGAAGGGGATGGGTGGTGCGATGGATTTAGTGGCCAGTGCACGCAATATTATTGTGGCCATGATGCACACCAACCCCAAAGGAGAGAGCAAACTGCTTCCGCAGTGTACACTACCGCTCACGGGTACANNATCTGGCAGTGCTGGATGTTACGCCTGACGGATTCAAACTGCTGGAACGTGCTCCGGGTGTTTCCGTTGAGGAGATTGTTGCCAAAACTGCCGGTAAGCTGATTGTGGAAGGTGATATACCGGAAATTCAGTTTTAAAATATTTGTTTTATGGTTTGCAGGCGGACTTTAGTCCGCCTGTTTTTTTATACTACCCTTAT
>DPFD01000278.1:0-216 GCA_003534175.1 Chitinophagaceae bacterium | reverse complement strand
AAAAAAGTTATCAGTAATTATTATGCTTTAGGAGCAGCTGCCAATACTTCAGCTTCTACACCACTGGCATATTTCTCAAAGTTCTTAATAAACAATCCTGCAAGTTCTTTTGCTTTGGCATCATAAGCCGTAGCATCAGCCCAGGTGTTTCTAGGGTTCAGCACTTCAGCTGGTACACCGGGACATTCTTTAGGCATCATCATTCCAAACACAGGA
>DPFD01000154.1:2728-5490 GCA_003534175.1 Chitinophagaceae bacterium | reverse complement strand
GGCCTTTGTGGTTAAAAAAAATGGACACACAACCACAAGTTTTGCAGGAAAGAATATTCTCTGCGGAGGTTTATTTATTGGTAAAAATACTAAAAAATTTAGTATTTTTGTGCAGGAGGTACACAGAGATATGCAGAAAAGTACAACATGGAAGCTACGCCTGTTCCCTTTGGGGGCAATGGCACCGGTAGTGTTGCCTTTAATTGAAGGGGGAGTGAGCGCAGGGTTTCCTTCACCTGCCGCAGATTTTATGGACAACCGGATAGACCTCAACAAATACCTGATTCAAAAGGAGGCGACTACATTCATCGCCTTTGCGGAGGGGCACTCCATGGAAGGCGCGGGTATTGGCCATAAAGACCTGCTCATTATCGACAAGTCACTCGAACCCGAAGATGGTAAAATTGCCGTGTGCGTGATTGACGGTGAATTCACCCTGAAACGCCTGAAGCTGGATAAAAGCGGCGTATGGCTGATGCCGGAGCATGAGGCCTACAAGCCCATTCGGATAACCGAATTCAACCAGTTCGAAATATGGGGCATAGTAACCTTCTCCATTCAAAAACACTGACATGTTTGCGCTGATTGACTGCAACAATTTTTATGCAGGATGCGAGCGGGTGTTTCAGCCCCACCTGCGCGATACACCCATCGTAGTACTATCGAACAACGACGGCTGCGTGATTGCACGTTGCAACCTCGCCAAAAAAATGGGCATTCCCATGGGGGCACCGGCGTTTGAGTACCGCACCCTGTTTGAACAGAATCATGTGCAGGTGTTCTCCTCTAATTACGCACTGTATGGCGATATGAGTAACCGGGTCATGTCTTTGCTCAGTGAGTTCACCCCTGATATGGAAG
This sequence comes from Chitinophagaceae bacterium, assembly GCA_003534175.1. Lineage (GTDB taxonomy): Bacteria > Bacteroidota > Bacteroidia > Chitinophagales > Chitinophagaceae > Ferruginibacter. The sequence goes on along the minus strand of DPFD01000154.1, from coordinate 4,629 downwards.
TATACAGCATTGATGAAGCTTTTCTGAACCTGGAAGGGGTGGTGGCAGCAGGGCACTATGAGGCTTACGCCGAAAAAATACGCCTGACAGTTACCAGGNNGGGCACCGGACTGCCCATCAGTGTGGGGGTGGCCGCATCTAAGGCGTTGTCGAAAGTAGCCAATAAGATTGCAAAGAAATATCCCGAACACACCGGCGGAAAATATGTGCTGGATTCGGAGGAGAAACGCATCAAGGCACTCCGGTGGCTGCCGGTGGAAGATATCTGGGGCATCGGGTACCGGCATGCAAAGCGTTTACGCCTTACCGGTATATCCAACGCGCTGGAGTTTTCCCGTATGCCCGAAGAATGGGTGAGGCGCCATATGAGTGTGGTAGGGTTACGCCTTCAGAAAGAACTGAAGGGCATCCCGTGTTTTGAAATGGAACAACCGCAACCCAAACAAAATATTGCGGTTACACGCAGCTTCGATAAGCACAATGGTGATTACGCCTACGTGCGCGAACGCATTACCACCTTTGCAGTTACCTGCGGTGAAAAGCTAAGACGTCAGCAATCGTGCTGCAGCAGCCTGATGGTGTTTGTTCAAACCAATCGCATGCGAACCGATTTACCGCAGTATTACAACAGCCTGGTGATGCCACTGCCTTTTCCAACCAACTCGGGAATTGAACTGGCCCGCTTTGCCGCGGAGGCATTGAAGCAAATTTTCCGCCCGGGTTACCAGTACAAAAAAGTAGGTGTAATCGTTATGCAGATAACCCCGGAACACATCCGCCAGATCAACCTGTTTGAAAACAGCGACGAGCGCCATAAACCCCTGATGCAGGCCATAGACCGCATCAACACGATGTACGGCGTTACCCGGGTAAAACTGGCATCGCAAGACCCCGGCCGCACCTGGAAAATGCGGCAGGAAAAACTCTCCCCCTGCTATACCACCCGCCTCCGGGATGTGATTCGTGTAAAAGCCTGAAGCACCGGCATATAGGTAGGCATAAGAATTTCCTAAGATGTGGCTACGGGGCATCGGGGCAGGAGAATATGCTCTAAATTGCAACCTGAATGGATTAATATACCGATATGATATATGCTACATTGCAGGATTGTGTAAATGATTTGGAGAAAAACGGACACCTCGTGCGCATACGGGAGGAAGTAGACCCTGATCTGGAAATGGCAGCCATACACTTACGTGTACACGAAAATGAAGGTCCTGCCTTGTTGTTTGAAAATGTAAAGGGCAGTAAATACCGGGCGGTATCAAACCTGTTCGGTACACTTAACCGAAGCCGCTTTATCTTCAGGCATACACTCGATGATATTCAAAAGCTGGTGCAACTGCGCAACAATCCCATGGAAGCATTGAAAAAACCGTGGAAGCACGCCGGCCTGGTGGGGACCGCCTGGAGCGCGTTGCCCAAAAAAACAGGTTTCCCTGCAAACCTTTTTGAAAAGGTACGCATTCAGGACCTGCCACTGATTCGTCACTGGCCGAAAGACGGCGGTGCTTTTGTAACACTGCCACAGGTATATACTGAAGATCCTGATAAACCCGGAATTACCCATGCCAACCTGGGCATGTACCGGATCCAGCTTAACGGTAATGAATATACGCTGAATGAAGAAATCGGATTGCATTATCAACTGCACCGGGGGATAGGGGTGCATCAAACCAAAGCCAACAAACGGGGCGAGCCACTCAAAGTAAGTGTGTTCGTGGGCGGGCCACCCGCACATTCCGTGGCAGCTGTAATGCCATTACCGGAAGGATTGGGCGAGGCGGCATTTGCCGGAGCGCTTTCGGGCAGGCGTTTCCGTTATGCAACACATGAAGGGCATGTAATCAGTACCGATGCTGATTTTATCATCACCGGCGAGGTGCATCCTTTTGAAAACA
>DPFD01000154.1:0-2693 GCA_003534175.1 Chitinophagaceae bacterium | reverse complement strand
CACTGATGCGGGTACATCAGGTGTATGCCCGCAAAAATGCTATCTGGCCATTTACCGTTGTGGGCAGGCCTCCGCAGGAAGATACCAGCTTCGGTAAACTGATTCATGAAATTACGGGCGATGCCATACCCAATGAAATACCGGGGCTAAAGGAAGTACATGCAGTAGATGCTTCCGGCGTACACCCCTTACTGTTAGCTGTTGGGAGCGAACGGTACACCCCGTACAACCCGGCCGCACAGCCGTCTGAATTGCTCACCATTGCCAACCATATCCTGGGCACCGGACAACTCAGTCTCGCCAAGTTTTTGTGGATTACCGGTGGAGACGATGCACCGCATGCCCATGATGTGGAAGCGTTCTTCCGCTACATGCTGGAGCGGATTCAGCCAACGCGGGATATTCATTTCCATACCCATACTTCCATTGATACACTGGATTATTCCGGCACCTCCCTCAACCAGGGAAGCAAGGTAGTGTTTGCAGCCTATGGTCCGCCGGTACGAACCCTGGATAACCGGCTGCCCGAAGTACTCGGGGCACTCAATGCACGATGGGTGATGCCGGGTGTGGCGGCCATCAAAGGACTTGCCTTCACCAATTACACATCGGCTGCTGAAGAGATGGAACAGCTGAATCAATTGCTGTCGCCTCATCTGGAAGCACTGAAACATTTGCCGCTGATTGTAATTGCCGACGACCCCCATGAAGTTTCTGCAACCTTAAATAACTTTTTGTGGATCACCTTCACCCGTTGCAATCCTTCGCATGATATGTATGGTGTGCAACCATCGGTGGAGTATAAACATTGGGGATGCAATGGGCCGATACTGATCGATGCGCGCATTAAGCCGCACCACGCACCGGTGCTGGAAAAAGATCCCGAAATAGAAAATCGCATCAACCGGTTCTTTACCGGCAACGGCCCCCTGGCAGGCTGGGGGTGATGTATGCACTTTTAATCATATCGGTTTTACGCCAACAGTTTGTGAAAAGGTGGCGTAGCCGGATGGAAGCGTTGCCATTTGCCGGCAGATTTGTGTTAACTTTACTCAAAATAATCACATTGAAATTTTTATACTTATTGGTGGGTGCCTGGATGTTACAGAGTTGTAAAGCACAAAGCATTCAGTTGCCATTGAATCCGGACGATAATTCGCTGTTGTGGGAGATATCCGGCAACGGACTGAAAAAGCCCAGTTACCTGTTTGGCACTTTTCATATTCTCTGTAAGCAGGATGTACATTTCAGTGAAACCCTCAAAAAAGCCTTGACGGCATCCGAAGAGGTGTATTTTGAAATGGACCTCGACGATCCATCCAATACCCTTGGAGGAATGTTTTTCATGAATATGAAGGACGGGAAAACGCTGAAAGACTTGTATAACGATGACGAATACACGAAAGTTGAACAGTTCTTTAATGATTCCCTTAAAATGCCACTGTTTGCTCTGCAAAAAATGAAACCCCTGGTATTACAAACTATGTTGTATCCAAGATTGCTGAGTTGTAAACAAAGCAGCGGGGTGGAATTGGAATTGCTCAAGCTGGTGGCCGAACAAAAAAAAGAAGTTAAAGGTTTTGAAACGATACAGGATCAGGCCGCTTTTTTTGATGATATTCCTTATGAAACACAGGCAAAGGAGCTGTTGAAAAGTTTAGACAGCCTCGCTTACTGGTCGGCNNTCACCGATAGTGAGTTTACTGCCGGAGAGAATAAAGCGATCCTGCTCGATAACCGCAACCGCAACTGGGTAGAGCAACTGAGTAAGATTATGCCTAAAACCAGTGTTTTTGTTGCAGTAGGGGCAGGGCACCTGCCGGGAGAAATGGGTGTTATTGAGTTGCTGCGAAAAGCAGGATATACGGTAAGGCCATTACAAAATAATGATTAATACCATGAGTGAATTATCCCTGGGTGATGCCATAAAAGCCTTTCTGAAAAAATCTAAATTAGGGAAAGGGGTACAGGCTGCACAAATAGAACTGGCCTGGGAAGAAATNNGAAATTGTAGGTACAACCATAGCACGTTATACCGACAAGATTGAACTGAAGGGTTCCACTCTTTTTATCTATACATCTGTTGCACCCCTTAAGTCGGAATTACTGTATCAGAAGCAAACCCTGATTCAGCGCGTGAATCAAGTGCTGGGCGAAAAGGTAGTGAGTGAAATTGTCATTCGCTGATGCTACAGGTTTACATATTGCGCATCAATACCCACTTCTTTAAACGTTCTTTCTAAACGCTCGTGGTGCGTATCTGTTATCAGCACTTGCCCTGCGCACGCTTCACAAACCCATTGCATTAAATTCTGAACCCGCTGCGCATCGAGTTTTTCGAATACATCATCCAGTAAAAGCAAACAGTGTTTTTTTTGTTGTTTGATGATTTCATATTCGGCGAACTTTAGCGCGAACAACAAACTTTTACGTTGCCCCTGCGAGGCAATATTGCGGAAGGGTAACTCACCCAAGGTAAAGAGTAATTCATCTTTGTGGATACCGGTGGTGGTGCGCTGTAGCATGATGTCTTTATTGCGCGATTCACGGAGCAGGGTTTCCAAAGGCTGGTGTTCCAGTGCGGACTGATACTGCATGCCCGGCACGTATGCTTCACCGGAAATACGTGTATAAAAGGTGCGGGCCACCTGCATAAAATTTGTAAGAAACTGCTTGCGTGTTTCGTGAATCAT
>DPFD01000149.1:2825-3676 GCA_003534175.1 Chitinophagaceae bacterium | reverse complement strand
TTTAACCAGCTCTTCCAGCGATTTGCTTTCATGCGGGGTGCCCGCAATAGCCTTGTTCAGATTGTCAACATATGCTTGATGGTGTTTGCCATGATGAATTTGCATGGTCAACGTGTCAATGTGTGGCTCCAGGGCATCATGTGCGTAGGGCAGTGGGTCTAATGTAAAAGCCATAATGTATAATGTGTTTTAAATGAAAAATGTATTTGGAGTGTAAATTTAAGCGAAAATGTTCAATACGGCTTTGGTGCTGCAAGGTTTAACTTTCATTCTGTTCGTTGTATGAATATGAAAAAGTTAAGATGTATAGGATTGTCTGCCTGCTAGCATTTATTTCACGAAATTTACCATCTACTTAAACAACTTCTATTTAATATAGTCTGACGAACTATGACTCAACGCAAACGGAATCAACATCTTTTATGGCGTAGTGGCTTCGGTCCCGCGGTGCATCAAATTCAATCGCTGGATCAGCAAGATCCCTCCGCGTTGTGGAATACTATACTAAAGGATTCAGAGAAGGCTCCGGTTAAACTGGAAGTGGCGGAAAATAGGCTCCAGTCATTGTTCGAAGGTATTGAAGGTGAGGCTGCCATGCGTCAGTTTCAGAAAGAAAATAAAGAAGCCATCGCAGAGCAGGTGCGGTTGATGCGGCAATCTTCCAGGGAAGATCTGAAAAAACTCAATCACCTTTGGATGAACGAAATGGTGCATTCACCGGCACAACTTAGAGAAAAGGTGAGTTTCTTCTGGCATGGTCATTTTGCCTGCAGGGTGATGAGTGCATTCCAGCAACAGGAATTATTACACACCATTCGAACGCATGCACTGGGAAATTTTGGCGATCTGCT
>DPFD01000149.1:0-2782 GCA_003534175.1 Chitinophagaceae bacterium | reverse complement strand
TACCGAAAAAGGAGTCCGAATGAAAACTTCGCCCGCGAAGTGATGGAGCTGTTTACTCTGGGTAGAGGGCATTATACCGAAACCGATGTAAAAGAAGCTGCACGGGCATTTACGGGATGGTCGTACGACAGCAAATCTGGATTTGAATTTAAACCCTACATTCATGACGATGGTGTGAAAAATTTTATGGGACGCACGGGCAGGTTTACCGGCGATGACATCATCAACATCTTGCTTGAACAAAAACAAACCGCCCGTTACATNNAAAAAATATACAGGTTCTTTGTACATGAGAAACCTGACGCCGAGAAAATTCAACCGCTGGCGGATGACTTTTTTAAAAGTGGATATAATATTAAAAGTTTATTTCACAACCTGTTTTCGGCTGATTGGTTTTACGACAGCAAAAACATCGGTAACCGTATAAAATCGCCGGTGGAGTATATGGCGGGNNACCGGTTACATTAGACAACCCGAACAGTTCACTGGTGTTTCAGCAGGTACTCGGCCAGGTATTATTCCTGCCGCCCAATGTGGCCGGATGGCCCGGAGGCAGGAGTTGGATTGACAGCAGCTCACTGATGGTTCGGTTGCAACTACCGAGGATATGGGCCAGTAAAGAGGATTTTACCTTGCAACTGAAAGGAGATGATGATGTGGAGATGGGGCGCACCCCGGAAGAAATGCAGGCAGCGCGCAAAGCCCGGAACTTTATATCGAGGGCCGGAGCCGCCGACTGGAACTGGGCGCCGGTGTGGAAGAATTATGCGGATACATCACGGGAACGACTATACGAAGAAATTGCCGCTCACCTCTTGCAGACAAAAAAAGCTCCGGGTAAACAGGTGGTGGAGCTTTATGTAGACAAGAGCAGTCGGGAACATTATATCAGCAGTACCATCATACAGTTGATGAGTACACCGGAGTATCAGGTTTGTTAAACGCAGAATACAGGCACTATGCTTATTAAAAGAAGAACATTTTTACAAACGGGATCATTGGCTACTGCATCGTTACTGGTGCCTAAGTTTATGAAAGCTTTTGAACCGCAGCAATTACTTGTACCTCCCGGCAACAAAACCTTGGTGGTGATACAGTTCAGTGGAGGCAACGACGGGTTGAATACGGTGGTACCTATTACCAACGACTGGTATTACCGTGGCCGGCCCACGTTGAACATCTCTGCGGAGAAGGCCCATACACTTACAACCGATGCCGGGTTGCATCCGGCGCTTACCATTTGTAAGGAGTTGTATGATCAGGGTGAACTGGCCATCATGAACAGTGTAGGATACCCGAATCCTGATCGTTCGCATTTCAGGAGTATGGACATCTGGCACAGTGCCAGTGAAAGCAATGAGTATTTTACAACAGGCTGGCTGGGGCGTTATCTGGATGAGCAATGTAAAAACTGTACCACCCCTACACAGGCCCTGGAGGTAGATGATGTGCTGAGCCTGGTATTGAAGGGCGAGCAGAATAAAGGACTGGCGCTGCGCGATCCAAAAGGCTTATATGGCGTGAGTTCGGGAAGATATTTTAAATCGCTGCACCATGCCCATGAACATGAAGAAGAAACGGTAGATTATCTCTATAAAACCATGAGTGAAACCATCAGCAGTGCCGAGTATATATACCGGCAAAGCCAGATGCATCCTTCGGCCGCGCAATATCCATCTACCAAAACCGGAAAAAGTTTAAAAACGATTGCGTCGCTCATCTTATCCGACATCAACACCAGGGTATATTATGTATCGCTCGGCAGTTTTGATACACATGTGAATCAGGCCAATCAGCAAACCAAACTGTTTACAGAACTCAATGATGCCTTATCGGTATTTGTAAAAGATTTAAAGCAAAACCGACGGTTTGAGGATGTGATGATTATGACCTTCTCAGAGTTCGGGCGCAGGGTGAAGCAGAACGCCAGCAACGGTACCGATCATGGAACGGCCAACAATATGTTTTTCATCAGCGGCGGACTCAGGAAAAAGGGTATCCTCAATCCGTTACCCGATTTGCAGGATCTCATTGCCGGGGATTTAAAGCATCAGGTAGATTTTAAAACCGTGTATGCCACGATATTACGGAAATGGTTAAACGCAGATGACCGGGCTATTTTGGGTAAGGAGTACGCATTGCATGATTTCATTTAGAAGTTGGAGCAGCAGTGTGCTTTGAAAACTGTTGTCGCCATCCGCAGCACCGATGCAATGGTGAAGGGTGTATAGCTGATACTATAAAAATTAATACACACTTTTTCGCCACCTGAAAACAACCAACCTCCCCCAAAAGTACAGGGCACTGCGTGCCCGCCCTTTATCAAGTTCCTCAAACTTTATTATAGTAGTCGTTTTTAAACGTTTACTTACGAATGAAATGGTTGCACACGAAAGGCAATACTTTGTGTGTTCATAGCGTATCTTCTTTGTTCATGATGGTTAGGTGTTTTTAACCACGGAGAAAATCTTCTTTTATGGTTAAATGGTTTTAACTCTTCCCACACAAGTCTCCTCCGCCCAGCCTATGATTCAAGTAAATGATTTCAAAAGAGGGACTCGTCGGTCTTGAGGAAGAAATAGCTTCAACTTTGGAAAAGTTTAAAGGTTTGGAAAAGTTAGAAATTCTTCCCCCGTTCTCGGTAGTATATTCAATTCTTCAATGAAAAAAAATATTTGAATTGTTATGGTTAGTTTGCAACTAACCATCAGCTTACAAAAGCTGTATGAGTTTTTCAACAATCATCAAAACCCTGATGCAAACCGTCCTAAAGCATATCTGA
>DPFD01000179.1:6641-9604 GCA_003534175.1 Chitinophagaceae bacterium | reverse complement strand
TCAATTCAATAGAATTTGTATTGTGCATGCGGATTGTACGTACTATCCGGCCGGCATGATCTACTACCTGCACCTCGGTAGATGGCGTAATGTCGGTAATGGTTAAACGGCTGGTTCCAGAACTCGGATTCGGGAATATGCTGAAATCAGTTCCCGTACCCATTCCTTTTACAGCGCGTATTTCGCTGTATGAATAGGTGCCATCCTGATCAATCATCTTCAAACGATATTGTGATGTNNAGCTGTTGGGTTAGCATCAACATAACTGTACTGGCTTCCGGCAATGTTGTTGGTAGCTTCAACTTCTGCCACCACTTCAAAATCACGGTCTATTTTACGCTCTATCTGATAACGCTCGGCATTGATTTCTGTTTGTGATTCCCACATCAGCTTAATCTGGTTTCCGTCACGGTTGGCATAGAATGATCCTAACTTAATAGGAACTGGTCCTGAACCCGGATTGCTCACAAAATAGGGAGTAGAGCATGGCGCTCCTTGTCCGCAGGGAGCATTCACAGTAGGTACCAAAATCACCAATGGCTCAATAAAACAATTGAAATTGATGGTATTGGTTCCGGTGCCGTTCGCGGCAAAACAACGAACATCGGGTATACCGCTCGTAGGGTTGGTGGCACAGAAAATCAATACATTGATGTTGCCATTACCACCGGTATAATTCACGGTCAGTGAATAACTGGTGATACCGGTGCGAATGAACTGTGCACTGGTAATTTGAGGACATTGTGCCATAGCCAAAGTAGCCGACAGCACAAGCGTGGTCAGAAGGAGTGAAATTTTTTTCATACATGTGTAAGGTTGGTGAATAAAAGGTAGTTTCAACAGGTAACGAACCGGCACACATGAAAAAACACAATAAAGTCAGTGCTGTATTTTTTAAAGGATAGTGGGAGTAGGGCAAGCGTATAAAACGTACAACTCATTGAGCGGTACTGTTTTATAATGAGAAAGTAAAAGTATAAAAAAATTTATGAACATCCTATAAACATTTGGATGTTTTTTAGGTGCATACTGTACAACTTTCTTTAATCAGCTGATTATCAATCAATTTTCTTTTGCATAGGGTTTCCGCCCACCGATACCCCACGGCCCAGTCTTTGTTGCTGACGATCTTTATACAACTGGAACTTCGAGGGGATTACCACCGAAGGCCAGCGGTTGTTCTCTTCATTGATGTCAGCAGTTTCACGCATGGGGTCTATCAGGATGCTTTTCACCTTCTTTTTAAACATGAACGATTTTACAATCCGCTCCTCGTTCTTCCGCCATACGTGCACACTGATGCGCGTAGTGTCCCGGGTGCCATCTTCAAAATTCCATTCAATAATAACCGGCATCACCAATCCTCCCTTGTTGCTCAGGTACAATTCATAAAAATGAACATTACCCGAAATTTTTTGCGCTTCTTCATCGGTATAAGTTTCGCGTGCCGGGATGAGGGTTGTGCTCGTAGTGGTATCCACTTTAGCCAGTCCGCGCGCATAATGCCAGTAAAAATCCCTCAGGCTGGTATCGGCATCGGTGGCAAAAACAATGTTCGGGTCTTGCCGGTTCCTGATTTTTGATACGTCGTCATAATCATTCAAAATAGGGCGTGCCACACGAATGGTATTTTCTCGCGCCTTGTCTTGACGTACCGCATCTCCCACCGCCAGGGTAGATACTTTTACACTGTCTAATGAAATATCGCAAGGGTCGGTGTTGTAAAACCATCCGCGCCAGAACCAGTCCAGATCTTCACCGGATGCATCCTCCATCGTTCTGAAAAAATCTGCCGGAGTAGGATGCTTAAAAGCCCAGCGGCGGGCATATTCTTTAAAGGCATAATCAAACAGCGACCGTCCCATGATGGTTTCACGCAGGATGTTTAATCCGGTAGCGGGCTTGGAGTACGCGTTGGGGCCAAATTGCACAATGTTTTCACTGTTGGTCATGATGGGCTCCAGCTGGTCCTTGGGCAGCTTCATGTAATTCACAATCTTATAGGCAGGCCCGCGCGATACGGGAAATTTATTGTCCCACAGTTCTTCAGCGAGGTATTCACAAAAAGTGTTCAGGCCCTCATCCATCCAGCTCCACTGGCGCTCATCACTGTTGATGATCATCGGAAAGAAGTTATGGCCTACCTCATGGATGATTACACCAATCATTCCGTTCTTGGTAGCTTCACTGTAGGTGCCGTCTTTTTCGGTACGTCCGAAATTGAAGGATATCATCGGGTATTCCATACCGTTAGATGCTTCAATACTTTGTGCTACCGGGTACGGATAGGGAATAGTGAAGTGGGAATATACTTTCAGGGTGTGTGCTGTTACCTTAGTGCTGTACCGGCGGTATAGATGATAGGCTTCCTTTCCATAGGCACTCATGCACATTACTTTTTTGCCTTCTATTTGCACCGGAAGAGCATCCCAGATGAATTTACGGCTGCTGCCCCAGGCAAAATCGCGCACCATATCTGCTTTAAACACCCAGGTTTTCTTTTCCGCAGAGCGGGTTTTTTCTTTGGCTATCGCTTCATCGAGGGTTACAATTTCAATTATGTCCTGTGTGTTTTGAGCCATCTTCCAGCGTTGCAGCTGAACAGGGGTTAATACTTCCGGATAGTTTTGGGCAACCCCGGTAGCCATCACAATATGGTCTGCCGGTACCGTCATTTTTACACGGTAGTTTCCGAACACCAGGGCAAACTCACCCCGGCCGGTAAATTGATGGTTTTGCCATCCACGGTCATCACTGTATACACACAGCCGCGGAAACCACTGCGTCATGGTGAACAGGTCGTTGCCATCTTCCGGAAAATGTTCATACCCGCCCCGGCCTCCCAAACGCATGCGGTCAACCAGGTAATAATGCCAGCCAATGGTAAACTTAAATTTTTGTCCGGGCTTCAGCGGCTTGGGCAGATCAACCCGCATCATGGTTTTGTTGATGGTGTAATTGAG
>DPFD01000179.1:2642-6572 GCA_003534175.1 Chitinophagaceae bacterium | reverse complement strand
AGGTCCGACGGTGATACGGAACCGGGAGAAGTATTGCTGGTTTGGTATCCGGCATTGTTTACGGTGGAGTGCTGATTTTCATCCAGCTGCAGCCAGAGGTAGGTGAGTACGTCCGGACTGTTATTCGTGTACGTAATGGTTTCCACACCAGTGAGTTTGCGTTCGGTTTCATCCAGCTCACAGGTAATATCGTAATCTGCGCNNGCGCCGCTTGCGGTACGGTACGCATTGGGCGTAGGCAAAATGGTGCCCAGTTGTTCAAACCGGTTGCCATGGTTGCTGCCAGGGTTATTGCGTATATCCTGAGCCGTTATAGAATGTTGCATCAGGAAACCAATAATAATAAGAATGAATAAACGCATATCTGTTAAGTTGAATTTTTTATGGAATACGTTGAATGGCCAGCCACGCTCCCCACACCAGGGTGAGGGTGGATAAGGTATATACCCACACTTTGTGTCGCGATGCCTGTTTGCCCACGATTACATAATGCAGGAACAGCAAAAGCATCACAACCAGAATTTGCCCGGCTTCCAGGCCCAGGTTAAAGCTGAACAGCGGCAAGGCAATCTGCTGATCGCTCGCCAGCATAAACCGAATGGTATTGGCAAAGCCCATACCGTGTATCAATCCGAAAAACAAAGCGAGGAAATAATTCACACCAAAACGCTCGTGTTTTTTATGGAAGATGTTGTACAAAGCCGTGAGTGCAATGGTGCACGGGATTAAGAACTCCACCCATTGGGTGTTGAAGCGGATAATATCATAGGCACTCAGGGCCAGGGTGAGGGAATGCCCTACCGTAAAAGCTGTCACCAGAATCAGTACCTGTTTCCAGTATTTGATTTGATAAACGGCTCCTAAAGCCACAATGAAAAGGATGTGATCGGTGGCATCGGTACTCACAATGTGCTTCCATCCTTCTTCAAAATAAAGTTTAAAATCACTCATGCGTGTTCAACCACAAAGGGTAATTGTTTACTTTTAAGGTTAAATGTCTGTAAACTTATAAAAGTTTTTAGCTTAATCGTTCAAATGGCATTAATATTATATAAGTGGTTGATGGTTCTGTTCATGCCCTGGAATATTGCGGAGAAGCCCCTGCACCCGTTTTATGTAAGCGTTACAGAAGTGGTGCATCAGCCTTCTACCGGCAACCTGGAAGTGGTTTGTAAAATATTCACCGACGATTTCGAACACACCCTGCGCATGGCCAATCCCGGAGTTAAAGTGGATTTGCTTAAAAGGGAAATGCAGGAACAGATGAAACCTTACATTGAATCTTATATAAATAAGCATTTAAAAATCACTGCCAATGGCAGGCTCGTTACTCTTCAGTTTGCCGGCTTCGAACAGGAAGAGGAGGGCATTGTGAGTTATTTTGAATCGGCACCGTTGCGCAATGTTCAACAAGTGCATGTGTGGTGTAATCTGTTGTACGAATATAAAAAAGAACAGATGAATCTCTTCCACATAACGGTGAATGGTACACGAAAAAGTTTTAAACTGAACCATCCCGAGGTGGAGAAAACGGTTTCTTTCTGAATGGATTAATCTTCTTCCGCCACTTCACGTTTGAGTTCTTCGGAAATATTCACCAGAAATTTGTCGATGCGCTGGCCATCCATATCTATTACCTCAAATTTAAAATCGCGCCACTCAAATTTTTCGCCCACGGTGGGGATGTGTTCCAGTTCGTGCAGGGCAAATCCGGCTACGGTATCAAATTCCTGTTCACCTTCTTTAAACCAGTCGCCTCGTTCAAAGTAGCTCAGAAAATCATAAAAATGTATCTGTGCATCTACCAGAAAACTACCGTCTTCCCGCTCCACAATTTCATATTCCTCCTGGCCTACCTGCGATACATCACCCACAATCGCTTCCAGGATATCGTTGAGGGTAATCATTCCTTCCATGGTGCCGTATTCATTCACCACAAAGCACAGGTGAATTTTAGTTGCCTTGAATTTTTCGAGCAGCTGATAAGCTTTATTGTTTTCGGGTACAAACAGGGCGGGGCGCACAATGTCGTTCACCAGCGACTGATGGTTGGCTTTCAACAGGTCTTTCACATGCACCATACCCTTAATGTTGTCAATGGATCCGTCACATACCGGATAGGTGGAGTAAATGAATTCGGAGAAACGGTTGATTACTTCTCCCACCGTTTCATTCATGTCGATCCATATAATATCCGTGCGGTGCGTCATGAGGGAGGTAATGCTCCGGTCGCCAAGGTGAAATACGCGCTCAATAATTTCTTTTTCATCTTCTTCAATCTCACCGTGCTCACTGCCTTCTGTAATTAGAGCTTTAATTTCTTCTTCCGTTACAGCCGAATCGCTCACCGTTTTAATCTTAAATACTTTGAAGAACGTATTCGTTAGAAACGACAACAACCAAACAATCGGATACGTGAGCTTGGTTAAAAAATTCATGGGAGCGGCTACCATGCGGGATATTTTCTCAGCCCGGCTCAGTGCAATTTTTTTCGGTATCAACTCACCCAGAACAATAGACGCAAATGTTACGAGTACCACTACCAGGGTAGTGGAAATAGTATTAGCATAACTCGATAATACAGGAATGGATTCAAATGTAGGCGCAAGGTCTTTCCCGAATTTTTCACCCGAATACAAACCCGTTAAAATCGAAATAAGCGTTATGCCCAGCTGAATAGTGGAAAGGAATTTCTCCGGGTTTTCCGACAGGTCCAGTGCCAGTCGGGCATTTTTGTCGCCCTTATTGCTCATGGTTTCCAGTCGTGCTTTACGAACACTCACCAGCGCCATCTCCGCCATTACAAATAAGGCATTTAAAAATATGAGCAGGAATAAAATGAATAAGTCCCACATAGTGTTTGCTTACGCTAATTTATATTGTTTATTATAAGAACGTGCAGAAAGATATCCCAACGCCATCCCCACGGCAGCACCGGCCAGTACATCAAACGGGTAATGTACACCCACATATACCTGTGCGTATATGATAATGGATGCCCACACAAAGAACAGCCATCCCCATGCACCAATGTATTGCTTCAGCGTGAAATAGAAGAATGTAGCCAGGGTAAAGTGATTGGTGGCATGCGAAGAGGTAAAGCTGGAACTCTTGGGCCGGTATCCCAGCAGGGTACGGGCCTGAGGTATCAAATCAGGATCATTACAGGGCCTGAGCCTGAAAAAGTTCGCTTTGATGATGTCACTGCTGATGAAATCAGACAATACAGCTGTTAACGCCACAAACACAATCCACCAGATGGCCCGGGTACCAAAGTTTACCAACATGAATACCAGCAGAAATAGGTACAGCGGAACCCACAATTGCGACGTTCGAATCACCGGCAACACCGAATCCAGAAAGGCATTGTGCCATTTGCCATTGATGAGATAGAAAAATTGCTGATCAAACCTTAAAAGGTCATCCATTAAATGTTCAGGTTGGTCTGCGGCAAAATTAATTAAACTAAATTTGACGGTTGTAATTATCTTTCATGAGCCTGAACGGGACCTTCTTATCACGCATTCAATGGATTTTGAAGATTGCTGTATGCCTGTTGTTATGTATGACAGTCTACCGTCTCTTCTTTTTCCTGCATTATTGCGAACCGGCAGTGCCTTTCTCCGGTAGCTCCCTGTGGCTGGGGCTGCGTTTTGATGCCCGCGTGGTGGCCATTGTGGCACTTTCCATGTTTATCCTGTCATCGGTTCCTGTGCTTAACCCATTCCGGAAGCCGGCCGCCGTGAGGATATGGACGATTTTGCTCACCCTCGTTTTTCTCTGCATATTATTGGTGTATGTGTCTGATTTTTACCACTACGATTACCTGCGCCAGCGTCTCAGCGCCTCGGTTTTGATATTTCTGGAAGATGCCGCCATCTCTGCCCAGATGATGTGGGAAACCTATCCCGTAGTATGGATTGTGCTCAC
>DPFD01000179.1:0-2622 GCA_003534175.1 Chitinophagaceae bacterium | reverse complement strand
CGTGTTCAACCCCTTCAGACCATGCGCAAAAAAAATCGTGTGCTCGTTACCGTAGGGTTCGTGCTGCTGTGTGGCGTAGCCATTTTTGGAAAAATTGGTCAGTATCCATTGCGCTGGAGCGATGCCTACGCACTCGGAAATGAGTTTAAAGCCAGTGTGGCACTCAATCCGTTCCAGAGTTTTTTCAGCACCATGAAGTACAGGTTTTCGTCGTACAATGCTGAAAAAGTAAAAGCAGCGTATCCGTTGCTGGCTTCTTACCTCGAGGTGCCTGCCCCCAACCCGCAAACGCTGAATTTCGACCGGCCCGTGTCGTATCCTACAACCGGTGCAACCCCGCCCAATGTAGTGCTGGTAATCTGCGAAAGTTTTGCAGCACCCAAATCCACCATGTTTGGCAACCGCCTGAACCCTACACCGTTTTTTGATTCTTTGTCGCGCCAGGGTGCCTTCTTCTCCCGTTGCTTTACCTCCGGCTTTGGAACTGCACGCGGCGTGTGGGCAACCATCACCGGTATTCCCGACGTGAACCGGCCACGCACCGCCAGCCGCAACCCTCTGGCAGTAGATCAGCATACCATTATTAATGATTTTAAGAACTACGAAAAAATGTATTTCCTCGGCGGCAGTACTACGTGGGCGAATATACGCGGACTCTTATCCAACAATATTGAGGGAATAAAAATTTACGAAGAAGATTATTTCTCTTCCGGTAAGGAAGATGTGTGGGGCATCAGCGATAAAAATTTATTTCTCGAATCGCACGCCATCCTCTCCCGGGCTAAAAAACCTTTCTTTGCTATCATTCAAACGGCCAATAACCATCGCCCGTATACGATTCCGGATGAAGACCTGGATGAGTTTAAAAAAATGAATTTTTCTAAAGAAGAACTTGCTGCCAATTTATTCAACAGCAACGAAGAACTGAATGCGTTTCGCTACATGGATTTCAGCATTCGAAAGTATATGGAAGTGGCCGCAAAAGGCCCTTATTTTAACAATACAATTTTTGTTTTTATCGGCGACCACGGACTGAGAGGCTCTGCAGGTGATTTGTTCCCCCGAAGTTTTTCAACGTACGATTTTCAGGCTGAACACGTGCCGTTGTTGTTTTACGCTCCCGGTAAAATTTCACCCGCCTGGCACACCGGAGTATGTTCTCAATTGGATGTGATGCCCAGCCTAGCACACCTCGCGCAACAAAATCATGTGAATACAACTCTGGGGCTGAATTTGTTTTCCGGGGTTGAAAAGGAACGCTATGCATTTATTGCCGATCCCGACCGCAACACCATTGCAACCGTGGGTAATCGTTTCTACTGGGAGTTGGCGCCTACCGGTAAAACGGCATTCGCTTCCGTAACCGATGATCAGCCGGTGCCTCAAACAACTGAAGCCGATAGCATCCGCCGTTACATGGAACAACTTACTCACGCCATGCAGGAAACCGCACGATACCTGTTGCTGAATAATCGTAAAAAAAATCGGCAGAATCGCTAATCTTAAATTCAATACAACGGAATGGATTTACTAATCAGAAATAGAGTACCACGCACCATCCAATGGTTGATGAACGTGTTCTGGATTTACCTGATTTTGTTTACCTGTTTTCGACTGGCTACCATCATTGCCTTCAAACCTGCTAATACCGGCTATCTTGAATTATTACCTGCTTGCTGGCTCGGATTAAAATATGATCTACGATGGATTGCGTTTATATTGATGCCCATTGCGCTGCTGTCTGTTTCACCTAAGCTGTCTCCGTATTACAGTTACCGAAACAAAAAAATGTGGACACTCTACCTCGGACTGGTAACAATGTTTGTATTGTTTTTCTACGGTGCCGATTTTGGTCAGTTTGCATACATCAACGCCCGGCTCAATGCTGATGCCCTGGTGTTTATGGAAGATCCTAAAGAACACCTGCTGGTGGTGTGGCACAGCTATCCGGTGGTATGGATTCTGTTTGCACTATTAGGTGCTGTAGGTATGATGACGTGGATGTTCCGGCGTGTACACGTAGGCGTGTTAGACAAAAACAGTGCGGTGCATAAATTCGATTACAAAAGACGCTATCATTTAATTGCACTCTTGTTGCTCGGATGGTTTATATACGGATTCCTGACGGCAGAACCCTTGAGTGTGTTCAGGGCCTTCAACCTGAACAATGAATTCAAAACCAATCTGGCATTAAATCCATTACAGAATTTTTTCACCTCGCTGCGCTTCACCCGGCCTGATCCGCTCACCAATGCTCGTCCGCATTACGCACGCATGGCTCAGTTCCTGAATATTCACAACACCATTAGCAAAACGCATCCTTATGCCCGCGTGCAACAACCCGGAAGCAGCTCTCTGGAAACACAACCTAATGTAGTGCTCGTAGTGTGTGAGAGTTTCAGCATGTATAAAAGTTCGATGAGCGGGAATGTGCTGGATGCATCTCCACGATTCAACAAATTGTCGGAAGAAGGGGTTTTCTTTGAGAGATGTTTCGCGCCTTCCTTTGGCACGGCCCGCGGCATGTTTGCGTTACTCACCGGTGTACCTGATGTGCAATCCCGCAAGTTTTCTACCCGCAACCCCGAAACGGCTCATCAACGTTCCTTACTCGAATCACTG
>DPFD01000004.1 GCA_003534175.1 Chitinophagaceae bacterium | reverse complement strand
ATATCACCCTGAGGCAGGATATCCAATGCCCCCGGAGCATCCTGTATGGCCGGTGGGGTGTCCAGGAATTCATTGATTCGTTTCTGAGAGGCTGCTGCCCGCTGCGTCATGCTGGCCGTCCATCCAATAGCGCTTACCGGAAAAGTAAGCATCTGAATGTACATCACAAATTCGGCAACCTTTCCTACGCTTGCACCGGGTACGCCATTCACCACATCCATACTTCCGGCCATAATGGTTAAGAGCGTACTCACCCCTACCAACACGCCAATGCTCGGAAAATAAACCGCTTCCGTTTTGGCAAGGCTCAGGGCATTGTTCTTGTAATCTTCACTGTTCTTACTGAAAAAATCGTGCATAGATTTCTCCTGCACAAATGATTTTATCACCCGTATGCCTGAATAGGATTCCTGTGCGTTGGTGGTGAGATTGCTCAGGAGCGACTGTATCCTTTCACTTTTACGGTTTATGATGGTGTTTACATAATATATGGCGATGGCTAAAAAAGGAAACGGTGCGAGTGCATAGAATGTGAGCCGGGGGTCAGACCGGTACATGAAAAATATACTGAATCCAAGCACAGCGGCCAGGTTGATGAAATACATAATGGCCGGACCGGTATACATCCGCACCCTGCTCACGTCTTCGGATATACGATTCATCAGGTCGCCGGTATTGTGGGCTTTATAAAACCCTGCATCCAGCTGTTGATAATGGTCGAAAATTTCATTTTTCTGATCGAATTCTATGAAGCGACTCATCACAATAATGGTTTGCCGCATCAGAAACATGAATATGCCACTCAGAATCGCCAGCAACAGCAACAACACACCGGCAAAGAGAATCTTATCCTGAAAAGATAAATCAGAAAAAAAATGGATGGTTTTCTTGACCAGGATGTCATATCCCGCATATACATCCGGCTGCATAGTTGCGCCCCCGGGTTTTAATGCCTGTACCACCGTATCTACAACATACCCTGTAATCTGGGGTGATAAAATCCGAAAATAATTGGTAAGGATAACAAACAGTGCCCCCAACGCGAACCGCCATCTGTATTTCCAGAAGAACTTGTTGAGGGCGGACAGGTGTTTCATAACTGCAAAAATAGTGAATGCGTAGCTTTCAGCTTTCAGTGGCAAAAGACCAGTCCTTTCGCGGCGGGTTGTGATAATAAGTGTTTGGGCTATGATGATTTCTTCGGAGGAGTTTGTATGGATGAATCTGAAGTGGAGTCCTGAAGGCTGGCATAAAAATCATACAATGACCAATTTCCTGTACACATGATTTAAGGGTCAAACGGTGCGCTTTAAAAAATCACCGAACTTAGCCGCATGAAAAATTCATGGGTGATTATGCTGCTGGGCGTATGGATGATGTCTTGCAGCACTACTAAATATTCCACGGCAGAGCAGGTGGTTAACGTGTCTTTTGTTCAGATCAATGACGTGTACGAAATTGATGCACTGGAGGGAGGTACCTCCGGTGGAATGGCACGGGTGGCTACCATTAAAAATCAGGTAATGGCAGAAACGCCCAACACACTGCTGGTGATGGCCGGTGATTTCCTGAGTCCGTCCATTTATAACAGTTTAAAAATAGATGGCCAACCGGTGAGGGGGAAACAAATGGTGGAAGCCATGAATGTAGCCGGAACGGATATTGCCGTTTTTGGAAATCATGAGTTTGATATCCGAGAATCTGAACTGAAGGAACGCATCAACGAATCAACGTTTGAATGGATATCCGGTAATACCTTCAACAATATCTCCAATGTAGCCACTCCGTTTGCCAAGGTACTTAACGGTAAGGCATACCCGTTTCCGAAATATATTATACGGACATTTAAAAATGAACAGGGGCAATCCGTAAAGATTGGTTTCATCAGCATTTGTCTTCCATTCAATAAGTCATCTTACGTAGTGTACACGGATCCGTTATCTACCGCTGAAATGCTGTATCATCAAATCAAGGATTCCTGCGACGCCATTGTGGCCATCACCCACCAGGCCATGGAAGATGATATTGAACTGGCTAAACGTTTACCCGGTTTGGCGTTGATTATGGGCGGACACGAACACGATATGCGGATGCAGCAGATAGGTAATGTTTGGATTACCAAAGCACATGCAAATTCTAAATCAGCTTTCATCAACCGGCTTCGTGTAGTTAGAAAAGCGAATCAACCGTCAGTGGTGGAAACAACTCCTGAGTTAAAATACCTCGATGCTACCGTTGAACAGCATGCACCTACTCAGGCAGTGGTGCATAAATGGAGTGCAAAGGCTGCTGCAAATTTTGCATCCCTGGGCTTCAACGCACAACGCATCATCATGGACAAAGGTGAACCATTAGAGGGCCGCGAGTCATTTGTAAGAAGCACGTCTACCAATTTAACCCAGTTGGTAGTACGTTCGATGGAATTTGCCGCCCCACTGGCAGATGTGGCTATCGTAAACTCCGGGTCCATTCGCGTAGATGATGTGTTGAAAATGCCGCTCACTGAATATGATATCATTCGCACCCTGCCCTATGGAGGGGCTATTACGGAAGTGGATATGAAGGGCAGCTTATTGATTCAGGTGCTGAACATCGGATTGCAGAACCGTGGAATAGGTGGATTTTTACAATACTCAGAATCGCTACAGCACACCGGAGGCCAATGGGTGTTGAAAGGACTTCCCCTACAGGATTCAGCTACGTACCGCGTTGCTTTAACCGAATTTCTGCTGACCGGCGGAGAAGCCAACCTCGGTTTTTTAAAGCTCAATCATCCTTCTATCACCCAAGTGCATCCAATGAGTTTATCACTTTCAGATCCCCGTTCAGATATCCGACTGG
>DPFD01000005.1:2636-5788 GCA_003534175.1 Chitinophagaceae bacterium | reverse complement strand
ATGGACGCGACCTGGTAACAGGTATCCCCAAGCAGGTTATGGTGAGTTATCAGGAAGTGGCCGAAGCACTCGATAAAAGCATTTTCAAAATTGAAGAGGCCATCCTTAAAGCGCTTGAAACCACACCTCCGGAGCTGGCAGCCGATATTTACCGTCGTGGTTTATACATCACCGGTGGTGGTGCCTTGCTGCGCGGACTCGACAAACGCCTGACTGCAAAAATTAAATTACCCGTTCACGTGGCTGATGATCCGCTGAAGAGTGTAGTGCGTGGCACAGGTATTGCATTAAAAAATTACGACAGATATCCGTTCGTAATGCGTTAAGCATTTCCGTTTCGCAACTGTTATTCGTAAAAAGCCCTGCAGGTGAGAAATATCTTCTTATTCATTCGTCGTTACTTTAATTTCCTCCTGTTTATTTTTTTACAGATACTCTGTGTGTATTTTATTGTATCCTACAGCAAGTTTCATGAAGCGGCATTTGGTAAAACCGCCAATCAAATTACCGGAAAAATCAACAAGCGCTACAGCAATATTCAGTATTATTTCAATTTGCGTAAAACCAATGATTCACTGGTGAAAGCCAATGAGCGGCTCTACAATCAGCTCCGGCTCGACAAATCGTTGGATGACACCCTCCACATGGCACAGATGGATTCCCTGTTTACCGATTCGCTGGTGCATGCTTCTTCGTTTGTATTCCGCGGTGCGCGGGTGGTTTCCAATTCGGTGAGTACCCCCAATAATTTCATTGTGCTGGAAGGAGGCTCGGCCAACGGATTTCATAAAGGAATGGGGGTGATATCAGCTGAAGGAGGTGTGGTAGGTATCATTACAGAAACCAGTGCAGATTTTTCAGTGGTGATGAGCCTGCTGCACAAAGACAGTCGCATCAGCGGTAAAATTTTTAAAACAGGTGAAACCGGAACCGTAACCTGGGACGGTGAGCAGCCCAATGTGCTTTACATGAATGGTATTGCCAAAAGTGTGAAAGTAGCCAAGGGAGACAGTATCATCACCAGTGGATTCAGCACCACCTTTCCGAAAGGGTTGCTGATTGGCAGAGTGGAAGGTGCTTATGCCGTACCCAATACCAACTTCATCAAAATTAAAATCACCACCCATACTAATTTCTACAACATACAGCATGCCTATACTATTGAAAACAAAAACGCCACTGCTGTAAATGAATTATTGAAACAAGTTCAAAAACAATTGCAATAATGCCGCCCCTGTTTAAACATACCTTCCGGTTTATCCTGCTGATATTGTTTCAGGTGTTTGTGCTGGATAACATCCGGCTGCATCAGCTGGCTACACCCTATCTCTATTTTCTGTTTATTTTATGGCTGCCGTTCAACATCAACAGAACGGTTCTGCTTCTTACAGCCTTTGTGCTGGGCTTCACACTCGACAGCTTCAGGCACCATCCCGGATTTCATGCCGCGGCCTGTGTAATGATTGCTTATGTACGCCCTTTCCTCATCAACTTTTTAATTCCGCAGGAAGGTGCTGAAACCAACTATGAGGAACCCTCCATACAAAGTATNNTATATGATTTATGCCGGCATCCTGGTGTTTATACACAATGCATGGCTGTTCCTGCTGGAAGCATGGCAGTTCGAAAATGCGTGGTATTTTTTTAGCAAGACTTTTCTCACTACAGCAGTTTGTTTAGTCTTAATTTTGATTACTGAATGGATTTTTCCACGGAAACAAAAATTCAGGACAAACACGATTTAGTTTTCATTGTTAATGTACGGTATCCTTGTCTTCATCTAACCATTCGAGGAAAAATGTAGTTAAGCTCATGTTTGGGCTGACGGTGATTATTATCATTGTCCGCCTCTTCACGCTGCAACTCGTATCTTCCAAATACAAAACGCTGGCAGATGATCAGGGCACTTTCAGAAAAGTGGTGTATCCTGACCGCGGGTTGATATACGATCGAAAAGGCAGGGCGATTCTTCAAAATACCATTATCTATGATCTGATGGTGGTGCCTTCCAAAATTAAAGGAACGGATACCATGGCCCTGTGCAATATCCTGGGTATCGATACGGCTGAATTTCGCAAGCGCATTATTACGGCTATTATAAAAAACCGGAGTTACCGGCCCTCTGTTTTTGAACCGCTGCTGAGCGATGAAAAGATGGCTAAACTCAATGAAAACCTGTATCGTTTTGCACCGGGTTATTATTTACAGGAACGCCCGGTACGCGATTACCCATATGATGCAGGCGGAAATATTCTGGGGTATTTATCAGAGGTGGATACTAACTTTTTAAAGAAACACGAAAATGAAGGTTATGTTTCCGGAGATTATGCCGGAAAAACCGGACTGGAACTTTCATACGAAAAAGTGCTGATGGGCCAACGAGGTATTGAATACCTCAAGCGCGACAATAAAAATAGAATCACCGGTAAACTGGAAAACGGCATGTATGATACAGCCGCCATTTCGGGCCAGAATTTATATACCTCACTCGATATTGAACTTCAGGCTTTTGGTGAAGAGCTCATGGAAAATAAAGTTGGTGCCATTGTGGCTATCGATCCGCAAACCGGAGGGATCCTGGCCATGGTCAGCAGTCCCACCTATAAACCCCGCCTGCTTACCGGTTCAGAAAGAAAAAAACATTACGTAGAATTATTGCTGGATCCGCGCATACCCTTCCTGAACCGTACCATTGGCGCTTATTATGCACCCGGCTCTACGTTTAAAACCTTACAGGGTTTGCTCGGTTTACACGAACGAGTGGTGGACGCAAAAACCACCTTCACCTGTAATGGCGCATTTTATGGTTGTGGCAAGCCCATGCGTTGTCTCGACCCCGGTGTGTGGGCACTGGAAGGAGCCATCGCACACTCCTGCAACACCTACTTTGTNNTAACCCCAAATATGAAAACATCGACAGCAGCCTGAACGCCTGGGCACGATACATGAATGCATTCGGGCTGGGGGTAAAACTGGGGGTGGAT
The DNA here is from genome assembly GCA_003534175.1 of Chitinophagaceae bacterium. Lineage (GTDB taxonomy): Bacteria > Bacteroidota > Bacteroidia > Chitinophagales > Chitinophagaceae > Ferruginibacter. The sequence goes on along the minus strand of DPFD01000005.1, from coordinate 2,804 downwards.
TTGCCTTTTGAAAAAGCTGGCAGAATTCCAACTGCAGCTACGTACAATAAAATTTATGGTAAAGGGCGCTGGAATTTTTGTACGTTCCGCTCGGTGAGTATTGGCCAGGGTGAAGTAGAATCAACCCCGTTACAGGTAGCCAATGAAATGGCCTACCTCGCCAATAAA
>DPFD01000005.1:828-2566 GCA_003534175.1 Chitinophagaceae bacterium | reverse complement strand
AACCATATAAAATAAAACACACCGCCGTAGATATTGCCGACAGTTTGTTTGAAGCCATTCACGACGGGATGCAGGGGGTAATGGAAAGCGGTACCGGAAGGCGCGCCAAAGTGCCCGGCATCGTTGTTTGCGGTAAAACCGGAACCGTTGAAAACTCCTATAAAGGAGTAAAGCAAAAAGACCATGCCTTTTTCTCTGCCTTTGCCCCCCGGCATAATCCTCGTATAGCCATTGCCGTTATTTGCGAAAATGCCGGCTTTGGAGCCAGCTCAGCTGCACCTATTGCCAGCCTCATGATTGAAAAATACCTGAAAGATTCTATCGAAGGCAAGGAACGAAAGGAAAGGGCGGAGCAGATTAAGAAAATGAACCTTATGCCTCCCCGCCTGGTGGCTGCCATGCGTACGCATGATTCGCTGATGCATAAACGCGATTCAGCGTATCTCATTGCCAAAGGTTATATTAAAATGGCAAAAGACACTACAGGCATAGCCGAAGAAGATGATTCTGATGCGCTGGATAATTTTAAAAAGAAGGAAAAGGAAAACAAAAACAACGAACAACCTGCGGATAGTTTGCCCAACCCGTCACCCGCTATATTGCCGGGTGTTATGCGGCCTGCATCCGACACTTCAAAAACCAGAACCCATCGATGAGTAATCAACCGGTAATAGCGAAAGGAATTGACTGGCTTACAGTGTGGCTGTATGCCCTGCTGGTGATTATCGGGCTGATCAGTATTTTCTCTGCAGAGTACAAAACGGGTGATGATTTCTTTCAGCAATTGCTGGGTTTCGAAAAGAATTACAGCAAACAGGTAATGTACTTTGCCATTTGTATGGTGATTGCAGTGTTCATTCTGTTATCCGACAGTAAAGTGTTTCCGGCTACAGCCAACCTATTATATATAGTTGGGGTGGTGCTGATGATTGCCACCTTTGTCATCGGTAAGGAAGTAAAGGGTTCGAAAAGCTGGATACCACTGGGCTTCATGAACCTGCAACCGGTTGAAACCGCTAAAATTTTTACATCCCTCGCTTTAGCCAAATACCTTTCCCTGCCTGACCTGAATTTAAAACAACCCCGCAGTCAGGCCATTGCTGCCGGTATCGCTTTCCTTCCTATTGTGTTCTCGGTGTTGCAGAATGAAACCGGACTGGCCCTGGTGTACTTCGCCTTTGTACTGCCAATGTATCGGGAAGGATTACCCTCGGTGTATTTAATTTCGGGTGCCTCACTGGCTATGTTGCTCATTGTTACCTTATTGCTGCCTACACAAACCCTGATGATTGTGCTTACGGTGTTGGCTGCGCTGGTTATCCTGTTCATGCGAAGATTGTTTAAGCGTAACAGTAAGCCCCTGGTCATGATAGTTGTTTTCTGGGGTGTATCCATGTTGTTTGTAGGATTGGCCGTGCCGTTTATGTTTAAAAGTGTGTTTCAGAAACATCAGGCCGACCGTATTTTTAGTTTGGTTGGAAAAGACAATCCCTTTATCAGTGCGGATACCACCACCTTAGATATCAAGAAGCCGATTCGCAAAAAGCCAGTAGAGAATTACAATGTAAAGCAATCTAAAATTGCCATCGGCTCCGGCGGATTAACCGGAAAGGGATTTTTGAAGGGAACCCAAACCCAGGGCGATTTTGTACCCGAACAACATACCGACTTTATCTTTACGGCAGTAGGCGAAAACTTTGGTTTTATCGGGAGTACGCTGGTGGTGTTGCTATACGCT
>DPFD01000005.1:0-777 GCA_003534175.1 Chitinophagaceae bacterium | reverse complement strand
AGCGTATGCGTACTGCGTGGCCGGCATTTTATTTTTTCATGTGTTGGTAAATATTGGCATGACCATAGGGTTGGCACCGGTAATTGGTATTACACTCCCCCTGATGAGTTACGGTGGTTCTTCCCTGCTCACTTTTACCATACTCATTTTTATTTTACTGAAACTGGATTCCGATCGGCAGATGGTAATCCGATAATTGTGCGCCCATGAAAATTATTCCTCTGAGTGAAGGCTCATTTACGATAGATGGAACGAAAGACTTTGTACCGTTTAATACCGCTACGGATGATTTGCAGCAAAGACCGAGGGGCAGTTTACTGGTAGAGATTCAGCCCTTTGCCATTGTGATGCCACACGATATTATTTTGCTGGATACAGGATTAGGTTTTCAGGATGCAACCGGCAGCCTGCAAATTCACCATAACCTGATGAACGCCGGCATACAGCCTTCGGATGTTACCAAAGTATTGCTATCACACCTGCATAAAGATCATGCAGGAGGCATAGGAAAAAACAACCGGCTTCATTTTCCGAATGCACAATATTTCATACACCAACAGGAAATCGATTTTGCCTTGCAAAAAGGCGCGCCCTCGTATGATATAAAAGATTTTGAAGTGTTAATCAACCACCCCCGGTGCACCCTGCTGCAGGAGTCTTCCGGATACATCAACGAACACATCCGCTACGAAATGCCGGGCGGGCATTGTCCGTACCATTTGGCTTTTTGGTTATCCGATACTGAAGAAACAATTTTTTACGGTGGGGATGTGGCTC
>DPFD01000246.1:989-8560 GCA_003534175.1 Chitinophagaceae bacterium | reverse complement strand
GTGTAACTGAAATCAACAACATCCTCCAGAGCAATACCCGCCATACCTCATTGGATGCACCGGTTCACGAAGCAGAAGATGTGGCTATGGGCGATTTATTAAAAGGCGGCGATGAAACCGATGAAGATGTGATGCACGATTCGCTGAAGAATGAAATTCGCCGGGTATTAAAATCACTGAGTCCGCGTGAGGCTGAAATCGTGAACGCGTATTTCGGTCTGGATGGAGAAAACGGCGTAACCATTGAGCAAATTGGTCAGAAGTACGATCTTACAAAAGAGCGTATTCGTCAGATTAAGGAGCGCGCCATTAAAAGATTACAGAAAGCCCGTTACAGTGGAGCATTAAAAGCATATCTGGGGTAAACTATACCGTATCTGAATGGAACCGGATCTTGAAAAAGGTCCGGTTTTTTATTTTTGTTTAACCATAATCAAATCCGAGAGTTGTAATTTTGCTTCCGTGAAAAAATACATCCTACCCTTATACAGAAAATGGATAGCAATGAGTGGAATAGCCGTCATTGCATTAACATCCTGCGAAAAAAATATTAATTTTAACCTGGATGCTGCAGAACCTACCCTGGTAGTAGATGCACGGATTGAGAATGACGAACCGCCCGTAGTAATACTTTCCCGTAGTTTAGGTTACTTTGGTGAAATCAGTATAGATTCCCTTGCTGCGAGTTTTGTCAGGGATGCAGAAGTGTACATATCCAATGGCACCCTAACGCACAAACTGAAGGAATATGCCATACCGTTATCAGCAGGATATCAGGCCTATTATTACAGCATTGATTCCTCCGACCTGGCCACAGCCTTTGAAGGAGCATTCAATACCACATATCAGTTAAGGATTGTTACTAACGGAAAGGAGTATACGTCAACCACCAGCATTCCTACACCGGCTGTTGCACCGGATTCTATCTGGTTTGAACGGGCCCCTCAAAATCCTGACACGTTAAAAAGAGTATTCAAGATTCGTGTAAGCGATCCTCCGGGTTTAGGAAACCGGATACGGTACTTTACTAAAAAGAACAACGAGCCATTTTATCCGGGTGAATCCTCTGTGTGGGATGATCAGGTATTAGATGGTACTACCTATACCGTTATTTTGCCGCCGGGTATCAACCGAAACAATCCGCCCGAAGATGATGATAACTTTTTTGTAAAAGGCGACACGGTTACACTTAAATTTGCCAATATAGACAGGGGCACATTCAATTTTTGGGAAACCTGGGAGTTTGCCTATACCAGTATCGGCAATCCTTTTGCACAGCCCAATGTGGTGATTAACAACATCAGTAATGATGGATTGGGTGCGTTCTGCGGATATGCCTCACTATTTTACACGATAATTGCTGATTAAACGAAAAAAAATTATTCCATGTCAGTTGAAATTTCTGAAAAAGTATCTTGTTTGATCATTGGTTCTGGTCCGGCCGGATACACTGCTGCCATATATGCATCCCGAGCCAATTTAAAGCCAGTGCTGTATCAGGGGATACAACCCGGAGGGCAATTAACCATTACAACCGACGTGGAAAACTATCCCGGATTCCCGGATGGGATACAGGGGCCTGAGCTGATGATGCATTTTGAAAAGCAGGCAACGCGCATGGGAGCAGATGTAAGGTATGGAATAGCCACAGCAGTTGACTTTTCATCGCAGCCATTTAAGGTACAAATAGACGAAGAAAAGTGGATTGCGGCAGATTCGGTGATTATCAGTACGGGTGCATCAGCCAAATGGCTGGGATTACCGGGAGAACAACGTTTAAACGGACATGGAGTAAGTGCCTGTGCTGTATGTGATGGTTTCTTTTTCCGTGGGAAGGAAGTGGCAATTGTTGGAGCCGGTGATACCGCTGCTGAAGAAGCGTTGTATTTATCAAAAATCTGCAGCAAAGTACACATGATAGTTAGAAGAGATGAGATGCGTGCCAGTAAGATTATGCAGGATCGAGTTAAGCAAGCGCCCAACATTCAGATATACTGGAACCATGAAACTGAAGATGTGTTGGGGGATAAAACGGTGACGGGTGTACGAATTTTCAATAACAAAACCGGAGAAAAAACCACATTAGAAGTAAGTGCATTTTTTGTTGCTATCGGACATGAGCCCAACAGTGCCATCTTCAAAGACTGGTTACACATGGATGAGACCGGATACATCCTCACGGTACCGGGCACAGCTAAAACCAATATTGAGGGTGTATTTGCGGCAGGAGATGTACAGGATAAGGTTTATCGCCAAGCGGTTACAGCAGCAGGCAGTGGTTGTATGGCTGCGTTGGAAGCGGAGCGCTATCTGAGTGAAAAAGGATTGCACTAACATGAACAGTATACGCTTACATCAGTTGCGTTTCTTTGCTCACCACGGTGTATTTGAGGAGGAAACTGTGCTGGGCGGTTGGTTTGAAGCAGATGTTGAAGTTTTTTATACTACACCAAAGCAAATTCAAGCGTTAACTGATACTGTTGATTACGTAAAGGTTTACGGCATTATAAAATCCCTGATGCATCAACCTCATGCATTACTGGAAACCCTTGGTGAAACAATCATTGAAAGTATATTTCAATCTGACGAAAGGATTTACCGAATAGATATAAACATTAACAAATTAAATCCTCCTGTATCAAATTTTAGTGGTAAACTAGGAGTATGTATCAGCCGTTCCCGAAATCATTCATAACATGTACCATTGTTGTGTTGCTGTTCTTTACAGCGAACGTATCCCATGCGCAAAACATTCGCCAGTGGATTGCGGAAGCAGACAGTTTAGAACAGGTTCCGAATGAAACAGCTTCGTTGCACAAGTTGTTGATGGTGTTACAATATGAACCGAAAAACATTTATGCACTGTCGAAAAGCAGTGAGTTGTACAGTAGGATAGGGAAGCGTATGGGTGACAGAAAAACCAGTTTACGATATTATCAGAATGCGTTGGAACTGGCTGAGCGTGCGTTAGCAGTAAATGATCGTGATGATGGTGCACGAGTATCGATGGCCATGGCCTTGGGAAGGATTGGTATGACGCAATCCGGAAAGGAAAAAGTAAAAGCTGCAAAAGAAATCAAAATGCATGTTGAGGTAGCACTTCAGGTAAATCCATCAAACTTCAAAGCCTGGCATATTTTAGGCAAATGGCATTATGAGGTGAGCAATTTGAATGTGTTTGAGAAAGCGGCATTAAAGCTTTTGTTTGGAGGGATGCCTCCGTCGTCACTGACTGAGGCCATCAGGGCGTATAAAAAGGCTCAGGAATTTGCGCCGTTATTCATGTTAAATTATCTGGAATTAGCCAAGGCACAGCACAGAAATGGTGAGAAGAGAGAAGCCCTTCAACATTTGCAGACGGTAATTGGGATGAAGGAGTATACGGAGGATGATGTGTTGGTAAAGCGTGAGGCAAAGGATTTATTAAAGTCTTGGAAGTAGTTGAAGAAAGTAATTTTTCAGCGATAAGAAATGAAGGAAGGGGTGGGGCCGGACTTAAGTCCGGCCGTGATATATTACAGCCGGTAATTAAAAAACCGTTTCCAACTTTCACTACTAACCCTACTCATTAGAGGGGTATGTAACATTTAAATTTTTGACACAGATTCCTGGGGCCGGACTTAAGTCCGGCCGTGCATTAAAAAACCGTTTATTGCTACTCTGAAATGTGATTTTATTACTTAACAAGAAGTCGTAATCTGAAAAATGAATCTTTTTTCAGGGGCCGGACTTAAGTCCAGCATAGGCATAACCCACGCCGGATAAAGGCTGCGATTAAAATTCTTATAGGCAAATCTATTTCATTACGGTTGTAGTTTTTACAGGAATATTTAGCCAATCATTCGGGGCCGGACTTAAGTCCGGCCATAGTGTAATAATATGTATAAGGGGTAGTTTAGAACCATTACTTATTAGAGTAAATACTACTGAAAACAGAGAATGTACACGTGATTGAACTGTATCGAGTTTCAAAGACGGACTTAAGTCCGGCCCCCATCATTCTCCGCAAAGTTCCACTTCACAACATTTTTTATACTCATAATCACTTCCATCTTCCACTTCTCATATACCAATATGACATACCCAATACCGATAACCAATATATAAACTCATTGCTCCAGGCAACCGCTAACGAAATGTAATTAACCTTCATAAAATACCAGGTGTATACCATATACAAAATAATGGCTACAATCTCAATCCATAAATTCACCCTGGTTCTACCGGTTCCCGTTACAGCATTCAGCCACACATTCGCCATGCTCATGAATATCATACCCAACGAAACCATACGGATAACCGATGTGCCCTCCTGTACAAAATTCTCGCCCTGACCAAACATTCTGAAAAACAAATGCGGAAACAGATTCAAAGCTCCCACCATGATGGCAGTGAATAACATACTCCACATCATGATCATGCGAACCAGCTTCAACACATCAGCCTGCTTACCCTGACCAATAATGTTGCTCACCATGTTATTACAGGCACTTGCAAAGGCCCAGATAAATACTCCTGACATTCCAAACACATTGCGCATCGTGTTGCTCACCGCCTTGGCCGTTTGTCCGCGAGATTCCAACAAAATAAAGAATACCAGCCAGGTTGTAACACTCACCACATATTGAAATACCAATGGCAGCGATATCCTGATGATCTCTTTACTGAGAATCGATTCATATCTGAAATCAGCAAGCAACCGATAACGTTTCTTTAATCCTGATTTGAACAAAACCAGATACACTACCAACATACCAGTGCACTCAGCCATTACAGAAGCAACCGCTGCTCCGTTAAACCCCAACGCAGGAAATCCAAAATTTCCAAAAATGAGTAAATAATCAAATAAAATATTCGTCATGGCTTCAAACAAAAAGCCTGTCATCAATAATTTACTGTTTAAAGAAGATATCAAAAAAGCATTCCCCAATTGAAACATGATTAAAAATGGAAGCCCCCAGATTCGTATCCTGAGAAATTCCATCTCCTTGGAAAAGGCTTTCGGATCGGCAAATGGCTCCATAATGTACGGAGCTATGAACCAGGTAAAAACGATTGCCGCAAATGATAAGATTAAACTGATCCGGATACCCTGGGTAAGAATGATGGCTAACTTCTCCGGTTCACTTCGCCCGGCATACTTGGAAAAAACCGTTTGCATTGCATTGCTCAACCCCGAACCTGCCACTGCAAATATGAGATAGTACACGCCGGTAATGCCTGCATTGCCTAACGCTTCCTCACTCAGCCTGCCCAAAAATATATTGTTGGTGAGCATATTGATCTGAGGAATCAATATGGCCAGCGTAATCGGCAGGGCAATAGTGAGAATTTGTTTATGACTAACCTTTACTTTCAGGTTTTCATTGGCTGTTATCTCCATAAAGGAGTCAAAATTATCGTATTTTGCCATCCTAAACGGAGGAAAGTGAAAGCATTGTACAACTCATCCAATGATGATCAACCCATTTCAGGAGCCGGGCACATCCTCGTAGAAGTGGGTGGCTACGGTATAACCATTGTTTGGTATAACCTTGAAGAAAAGTCAGTTAAAGGCATCAGAGCTTTTCAATTCAACGGTACTGATTCCAAAGAATATCCTGCTCAAATTCAACAGGTACTGAATGTATCGGGATTAGAACATCTGCACGTGAAACTTTTGTTTAATAACAAAGAATCCTTAATTGTTCCTGTAGAATATCATAAAACAGAAGTGGATGTAAGAATGATGAGTTTGTTTTTTGGAAATGAAGATGGCGTAACTTATTCAGGTAAAGTACAGGGCGATAATCAAACAGATATAGTATTTCGTGTAGGCGCCCCTGTTGCCCATTATTTTGAATCCCGTTTTCAGGGTGTACAATTTCAACATGCTACTCAATTTCAGATTGCAGCATGTAATGAGGGATTATCCTGCTCAGTGTATCCGAATTACATTAAAGTGCTTCTGGTGCAAAACAACATATTGCATCTTGTTCAATATTTTGATTATCAAACTCCAACGGATGTAGCGTATCATTTACTGAACATCTGCGACATTTATTCTTTGAACAGGGAAACTATTTCATTGTACATATCCGGGATGGTTGATCACGAATCAAACCTCTATAAAGAATGTAGCAGGTACTTCTTAAATATTCAACCCGAACCTTCGAGGTTGTCTATGCCCGAATCAATGGATTCATCTGCCCATCATTATTTCAGTCAACTTACCGCAGCAATTTTATGAGAATCATCAGTGGCACATATGGAGGAAGAAAAATAAATCCACCGGCAAAAATGCCACATACTCGTCCTACTACCGACATCGCCAAAGAAGGTTTATTCAATATTCTCCAAAACCGGATTGATTTTGAAGGCATTAAAACCCTTGATTTGTTTGGGGGAACCGGCTCCATTTCATACGAACTAGCCAGTAGGGGAGCAGCCGATCAAACTGTGGTGGAGAAAGATCCTGTAATGGCAGCATTTATAAAAAAAACGGCCGATCAATTGGGTATAACTCAGCTGAAGGTGATTCAGATGGATGTATTTAAATTCCTGGAACATTGTAACGATCGCTTCGATTTCATTTTTGCAGGCCCGCCATATGCCTTAACCCGTATCGACGATCTCCCTAAATTGATTCATCAAAAAAAATTAATCGCTCAGAACGGATTGTTTATTCTGGAACATACACCCCGTAATCAATACAAAACAAACCCCGGCTTCGTAATGGAAAGGAATTACGGCACCACATTGTTTTCATTTTTTGAAAATGAATAGTTATGATTAAGCAGGAACTCCGTAAAATTTATCGCGCACAACGTTTGGCCCTTACTGATAGTGAACGCTCTAAAATGGACGACCTGATGCTGATTCAGTTCCAACACTGTGGCATTGAAATTCCGGATACGATCATGACGTATGCACCGCTTGAAAAATTTGCTGAGTTCAACACGGCCTTTATCGAAGATTATTGTGTTTTTAAGAACCCGGCAGTACAATTTGTTTATCCGGTAATGAAAGGACATAATCTGATACCCGTGATTACTGATGCTGATACTGCATTTTTAAAAAACAACATGGAAATAGATGAGCCGGTAGACGGACATCCAATTGACCCACGGGAAATTGATATGGTTTTTGTCCCTTTAATTATTGCAGATTTATCGGGTAACCGTGTGGGTTATGGTAAAGGATTCTACGACCGGTTCCTGAAACTTTGCCGCAAAGATGTAATTACCGTGGGCTTTAGTTACTTTGATCCGGTGCATGAAATTTCTGACGTGTTTGAGGGTGATGTACCTTTAAACTATTGTATAACACCGAATGGATATTATCCATTCTAAATTCATTCAATATTGAGCCCAAAAAAAAATTATATACTGTATCCCATATCCGGACTGTACGGAACCATCCTGAAGGGAAGGCACTGGCTCTACAACAAGGGCATCCTGAAATCAACAGGATTTAATTTTCCCATTATTTGTGTAGGCAACCTTGCACTGGGAGGAACGGGTAAAACACCCATGACTGAATATCTTGTCACCTTATTGAAATCGAATTACAATGTGGCTACCTTAAGTCGA